>NZ_JBDPMC010000060.1:0-42532 GCF_039871625.1 Micromonospora sp. B11E3
CTTCCCCGCCCCGGATCAGCCGCGCTGACCGCCGCTCATGCCCGGAACCAAATGAAGGCCGGTCTCCTCCGGGTTGACCCCGATACGGTGATGGAGGCCCTGCTCACCGCCCGCAGGCCGACCGGCGGGATCGCCCGCAAGGGCGTCGAAGCCCCGGTCCAGGCCACCCGGCGGTGGCACACCGAGCGCACGAACGCCTGGCACAACGCCTTCAACCGGCTACAACACTGCTACGAACGCAAAGAAGACGTGGCCAACGCTCACGTCGACCTCGCCGACGCCATCGTCACCATCCGCAGCCTCATCCGTCAGGCATGGATCTTGTACCGGTGGGACACCCAGCAACTCCACCCGCTGCGCCAGGGCACCCTCGTTCAAGGGCGTCATTTCACTCATGACGCCGCCCGCATCTCGGCCCGCAGTTCCTCGTCGCACAACATACTCATCCCCTCACCCCCCTGCTATCTCACGGCCGGGCCGCAGCGACGGGTTCACTTCGGGCAAAAAATTCAACCGGCCCCGGTACCCGCGGCGTTCGTCCCCCACCGACACAGGGCCCGGGAACGGCTGGGATACGTAGCGAACAGGGCGGGAAGGGACGGCGCGGGGCGCGGGGTGCGGGGCGCTCAGAAGGTGGGCAGGCGGGCCAGCCACCGGCGGACCTCGGCGCGGCTGCGCAGCCGGACCAGCGGCAGTTCCGGCGCGTGGGCGGCGCGCGCGGCGAACACCCGGGGCCGGGACACCCGGGGATAGCGCCGGACATAGCCGAGGAAGTCGAGGTCGAGGCGCTCGGGGCAGCCGGCGGGCAGGTCCGCCCGGCCCGCCGCGCGCGGATCCCAGCGGCGGCGGACGACCCGGGCGAGACAGAGGGGCCAGGGCAGGTCCACCAGGACGAGCAGGTCGGCGCGGGGCAGCCGCAGGTCGAGGGTGGTGCCGTAGTTGCCATCCAGCACCCAGGCGGGAGCGGCGGCGAGCGCCGCCACGGTCTCCCGCCAGCGCGTCTCGTCGGGTACGGTCCAGCCGGGCCGCCAGTAGTGTCGGTCCAGGTGCACCACCGGGAGGCCGAGCCGGCGGGCGACCTCACGGGCCAGGGTGCTCTTGCCAGCGCCCGCGCTGCCGACGATCAGGACGCGTTGCACGGATGGACGCTAACCCGGGCCACCCCGGGACGGAAAGCACGTTTCGCGGGACGATCGGGTCAGCGGCCGGCGGAGCCGGCGAGTCGGCGGATTCTCGGACCGGCGATTCAGCGGTTCAGCCAACCGGGCGGGTCAACTGCCGGCGGATGCTCGGACCGGGCGGATGCTCGGACCGGGCGGATGCTCGGACCGGGCGGATGCTCGGACCGGGCGGATGCTCGGACCGGGCGGATCAGGGGAGCCGGCGGATCAGGGGCTGCGGGGCAGCGGGGACCGGTCGGGCGGTGACGCCAGCGGCGTCGAGCGCCAGTTTCCGAACCGGGCGTCGGAGGTCGGCGTCGGGCGTCGGCGACATCACCGCCGGTCGGCCTGGGTCACTGACGGGTGTCCATCGACGTCTGCAGCGCACGGCGGGCCTGCTCGCGCGCCTCGTCGGTGGTCTCGGGCTTGGGCTTGCTCGGCATGGACGTTCCTTCCAGGGGCGCGGGCCACCAAACGGTGACCCGGCGGGCATTCGTGCTGACTGCCCCGGGGCGGTCCGGGATCGCCGGAGCGGCCGGTTTGGGCAGCGTGAGCCCGGGTCGGTCCGACCCTGGAGGGGGGTATCGCCGGGTGTGGCGTGACCACCCGCGACCGCGCCACTACACCGCGGCGACGATCGATACCCAAGCTATCGTTCAGGTTCACGTACCGCCCACTGTTCCCGGAATCTGGACCCATCCGTGGACGGCTTCCGGCCGTCGTGGGCTTCGCGTGCGGCGGTCAGCGGGCCAGGAAGTGCCACCCCAGCCACCACCAGAACCCGAACAGGCCGATCCGGCCGACCGGGACCGGGCCGACCTCGTACCGCATGACGTAGGCGCAGACGTCGGCCAGCGACGGCACGCGGGAACCCTCTCGGCGGGACGCCCACTCGACGGCGGCGAAGAGGGCCAGCGCGGTGAGGAAGCCGGTTATGGCGAGCGCGCGCATCATCGCCGGACCAGTCCCCAGAACGCGGCGAGCCAGGCGAACCAGGCGGCGGAGCGGACCAGCTCGTCCTCCAGCAGCGGATCGGCCAGCCGGGAGAAGGTCGGGAAGTCGTCACCGGTCGCCAGGACGAAGGTGGCGCCCTCGAGGATGCCGAAGACGGCGACCGGGAGGACCCACCAGACGGCCCCCGGCCCCAGCCGGCGCGGCGCGGGCCGGCGCGGCACCCGGTTGCCCAGGCCGAGCCAGATCAGCGCGCCCCCGGTGCCGAGGGTGTAGAGGTTGGCGGAGGTGGAGAACGAGGGCAGCTGCCCGCCGACCAGGGAGAGACAGACCAGCACCGGCACGGAGACCACGGGGCGGTCCCACGCCCGGGACTCCGTCGCGGCGAGCTCGTGGGGGTGCTCCATCCCCCGATTCTCCTCGCCGTCACCGAGCGCGGAAAGACCGGTACGGCCCGGAGTCTGCCCTGATCTACGCCCCGATCAGCGCCTTGTCCAGCTCGGCCCGGATGCCCGCCACCACCTCGTCGACGCTGCCGTGGCCGGTGAATCCGGCCGCGAACCGGTGACCTCCGCCGCCGAGTGCGACCGCCACCCGGCTGACGTCCACCGCGCCCTTGCTGCGCATCGAGACCGCCCACTCCCCCGGGCGGACCTGCTTCACCACGCAGCTCACGTCCGCCTCGGCGGTGCAGCGCACCGAGTCGATCAGGGCCTCCAACACGTACGGCCGCTGGCCGTGCCGCGCCAGGTCGTCGAGCGTCGCGTACGTCCACACCAGCCCGCGGCCGCCGGCCGCCTCCGGCTCCAGCCGGGCTCGCCCGAGCGCCTCGCCGAAGAGCCGCACCGCGCCGAAGGGGCGGGTGTCGAAGACCCGCCGGGAGATGTCGCCGGGCCGGATGCCGGTGGCCAGCAGCCGGGCCGCCAGCTCGTGCACCGCCGGGGTGGTCGCCTCGAACCGGAACGACCCGGTGTCGGTGGTCAGAGCGACGTAGAGGCACTCCGCGATCGCCGCGTCCAGGCTCACCCCGAGGCGGGTCAGCAGCTCCTCGGCGACCACCGACGTCGCCGCGGCGTGTGGGTCGACGAGGTTGATCCCGCCGAACCGGGTGTTCGAGGCGTGGTGGTCCAGCACCAGGGCGCAGCCGGCGGTGTCCAGCCGGTCGACCAGCGCGCCGAGCCGCGACTCACTTGCCGCGTCGAAGCAGACGACCAGCTCCGGCGCCGGGTACGCCTCCTCCTCGGGCACCAGCAGGTCGAGCCCGGGCAGGGCGCGGAACGGCTCGGGCACCTCGGACGGGCCGGGGAACGTCGCCCGCAGCCGGCGTACGCCGAGTTGGCGCAGGCCCAGCCCGAAGCCGAGCATGCTGCCCAGCGCGTCCCCGTCCGGGTTGACGTGGCAGATCAGCTGGACCCGGGCGTCGGCCGGCAGGTCGCGGACCGCCGCGACGGCCGCCGCCCAGTCGGCCTCGACCGGGGCGCCGGTCACGGCCGGCCCGCGCCGCGCGGGGCGTCCTCGTCGTCGGAGTCCTCGTCGTCGGAGTCCTCGGAGTCCTCGTCGGCCTCCTCGTCCAGCCGGTACGGCTGGGCCTCGCCGGCGTACTGGGCGCCGGCGGCCAGGCGCTGCACCTCGGCGTCGGCGGTGCGGGCCGCCGCCAGCAGGTCGTCGATGTGCTTGACCTGGTCCTGGACGTCGTCGAGCACGAACGTCAGGGTCGGCGAGTGCCGCAGCCCGAGGGCCTTGCCGACCGTGCTGCGCAGCATGCCCTTGGCGCTCTCCAGCGCCGCCGCGGTGCTGGACTGGGCCGCCGCGTCGCCGAGCACCGTGTAGAAGACCGTCGCGTCCCGCAGGTCGGCGGTGATCCGCGCATCGGTGATGGTGATCATGCCGAGCCGGGGGTCCTTGATCTGGCTCCGCACCACCGACGCGACCAGTTCGCGAATCCGCTCCGCGTGCCGGCGTACCCTGGCCGGATCCGTCATCTCGCCCACCTCCACGGCGTCCCGTTCCCGACCGGATCGGCGGCGCGGGAAGCCACCGGCGATCCGACCGGCCAACAACTTCTGACACTACCCGCGTGGCCGGACCGGCCGCGGGTCCGCCCGGCACCGCCGGTGCGACGCGCCGCCACGAGCTTCGACGCGTCCAGGGTGCGGCCGCCGTCAGTCCTCCTCGCCGTAGAGGCGCTGGCGGACCGACAGCAGCTCGATCTCGGGGCGGCCCGCCACCAGGCGCTCGCAGGAGTCGAGCACCTCGCGCACGTGCGCGCCCTCCGCGGCCACCACGGCCACGGCTATCTGCGCCCGACCGTGCAGGTCGAGCGCTCCCACTTCGGCGGCCGACACCTCGAAGCGGCGCAGCGCCGCCACGATCGGCCGTACGTATGATCTCTTGGCCTTGAGCGACCGGGAGTCGCCCGGCAGCAGCAGGTCGAAGACCGCGGTTCCGGTGAACATCGCCCCGGACGATACCCGCAGCTCCCCCCGCATGATCAAGGGGTTTACGCCTTTCGGGCGTAAACCCCTCGATCAGGGTGTCGGACGCGTCAGGCGCGCGGCTTCTCCCGCATCTCGAAGGTCTCGATCACGTCGCCGACCTGGACGTTGTTGAACCCGCCCAGGGTCAGACCGCACTCGAAGCCCTCGCGGACCTCCGTCGCGTCGTCCTTGAACCGCTTGAGGGAGCTGATCGTGAGGTTGTCCGCCACGACCGCCCCGTCCCGCAGCAGCCGCGCCTTGGCGTTGCGGCGGATGATGCCGGACCGGACGATGCAGCCGGAGATGTTGCCGATCTTGGACGAGCGGAAGACGTCGCGGATCTCCGCGGTGCCGAGCTCGACCTCCTCGTACTCCGGCTTGAGCAGGCCCTTGAGCGCGGCGTCGATCTCCTCGATGGCCTGGTAGATGACGGTGTAGTACCGGATCTCCACGCCCTCGCGGTCGGCCACCTCGCGGACCTTGTTGGCGGCCCGCACGTTGAAGCCGATGATCGTGACCGCCTCGGACGAGGCGCTCGCGAGCATGACGTCGCTCTCGGTGATCGCGCCCACGCCCCGGTGGATGATCCTGAGCTGGACCTCCTCCGGGATGTCGAGGTTGAACAGGGCGTCCTCGAGGGCCTCCACGGAACCGGAGACGTCGCCCTTGAGCACCAGGTTGAGCGAGGTCTTCTCGCCCTCCTTGAGCTGCTCCATGAGCGTCTCGAGGGTGGCCCGGCCACGGGAGTTGGCGAACGCCGCCGCCCGCCGCCGCGCCTGCCGCTGCTCGGCGATCTGGCGCACCGTGCGGTCGTCCTCGGCCGCGAGGAAGGTGTCGCCCGCCCCGGGGACCGCGGTGAGACCGAGCACCAGCACCGGACGGGACGGGCCCGCCTCGGCGACCTGGTTGCCGTTCTCGTCGAGCATCGCCCGGACCCGGCCGTGCGCCCCGCCGGCGACGATCGAGTCGCCCGCCCGCAGGGTGCCCTTCTGCACCAGCACCGTCGCCACCGCACCGCGGCCCTTGTCCAGGTGCGCCTCGATGGCCACACCCTGCGCCGGCCCGTCGATCGGAGCGGTCAGCTCCAGCGACGCGTCGGCGGTGAGCAGCACGGCCTCCAGGAGGTCGTCGATGCCGATGCCCGGCTTGGCCGCCACGTTGACGAACATGGTGTCGCCGCCGTACTCCTCGGCGACCAGGCCGTACTCGGTCAGCTGCTGGCGGACCTTGTCCGGGTTGGCCTCCGGCTTGTCGACCTTGTTGACCGCCACCACGATCGGCACGTCGGCCGCCTTGGCGTGGTTCAACGCCTCGATCGTCTGCGGCATCACGCCGTCGTCGGCCGCGACCACCAGCACCACGATGTCCGTCACCTGGGCGCCACGGGCACGCATGGCGGTGAATGCCTCGTGACCCGGGGTGTCGATGAAGGTCACCGCCCGGTCCTCGCCCTCGTGCGGGACGCGGACCTGGTAGGCGCCGATGTGCTGGGTGATGCCACCCGCCTCGCCGGCCACGACGTTCGCCTTGCGGATCGCGTCGAGCAGCTTGGTCTTACCGTGGTCGACGTGACCCATGACGGTCACCACCGGCGCACGGCTGACCAGGCGGTCCTCCGACACCTCCGCGTCGAGGTCGATGTTGAACTGCGCGAGCAGCTCGCGGTCCTCGTCCTCCGGGCTGACGATCTGCACGTCGAAGCCGAGGTGCTCACCCAGCAGCAGCAGGGTGTCGTCGGAGCAGGACTGGGTCGCCGTGACCATCTCGCCCAGGTTGAACATCTCCTGGACCAGCGAACCCGGGTTGGCGTTGATCTTGTCGGCGAAGTCCGACAGCGAGGCGCCACGGGACAGCCGGACGACCTGACCCTGACCCCGGGGCGCGCCCGAGCTCATGGTCGGGGCCGACAGGTTGTCGAACTCCTGTCTGCGCTGCTTCTTGGACTTGCGGCCACGGGTCGGCTTGCCACCCGGACGCCCGAAGGCGCCCGCGGCACCGCCGCCACGGCCACGACCGCCGCCACCCGGACGACCGGCGCCACCGGCCGGGGCGCCCGGACGGAAGCCACCGCCGGCACCGCCGCCGCCACCGGGACCGCCGCGGAAGCCACCGCCGCCGCCACCGCCGCCACCGGGACCGCCGCGGAAACCACCGCCGCCGCCACCGCCGCCACCGGGACCGCCGCGGAAACCACCGCCGCCGCCACCACCGGGACGACCGGCGCCGCCGCCACCGGGGCGACCCGCGCCGGGGCCACCGGGGCGACCGGGGCGCTGGCTCGGCATGGAGGCCGGGCTGGGCCGCGGCGGCATGGAGGCCGGGCTCGGCCGCGGCGGCATCGACGCCGGGCTGGGCCGGGGGCCGCCGGCACTCGCGGCCGGGGGCCGCTGCTGCTGGCCACCCTGGATCCCGAACGGGTTGTTACCGGCGCCGCGCGCCGGCGGACGACCGCCCGGACGCGGGCCGGGGCCCGGGGTCGGCGCGCCACCGCCGCGGCCGGCGGCCGGGGAACCCGGACGGGGCGGCATCATGCCCGGAGCCGGGCCCGGACGCGGCCCGGGGCGGGGACCCCCCTCGGTCGGAGGCTCCCGGCGGACGGTCTCACGCTGCTGCTGGCGGGCGGCCTGGGCGGCCTTGACCGCGGCCTCCTGCTCGGCCTTCAGCGCGGCGGCACGCGCCTCGGCGGCGGCCACCTCGATGTCGTGTGCGCTCGCCGGCTTGGCGACCGGGGTCGCCACCTGCGGCGGGCCGGGGACCGGCCCCTTGGGCTTCGGCCCGGGGGTCGGCGGGCCGGGCCGCCGTGGCGGCATCGGCTTCGCCGAGATCCGGGGGGCACCCGGGGTCGGAGACGGCGTCGGGGTCGGCGTCGGAGCCGGGGCGGCCGCCGGCGGGGCGGCCGGCGCCGCGGAACCGGCGGAGGCGACGAATGCGTTGCGCAGCCGGCGGGCGACGGGCGCCTCGACGGTGCTGGACGCGGACTTCACGAACTCGCCCATTTCCTTCAGCTTGGCGAGAACGGTCTTGCTTTCGACCCCGAGCTCCTTAGCAAGCTCGTGTACGCGGGCCTTACCTGCCACTGCACTCCTCACTCCGAGGTCGTGCGGGCAGCACCCGCAGCGACCTCACTCGTGCACTTGAAGCCTGGTCATTTCTGCGACTTCATCGTGTGCTCATGTCGGTCGTCCTACCTTGCTAGCGACCCTCGCCCGGTCGGGCTGACCGGACGTAGTGGTTGGCGCATCGAGATGCTCGGCCAGCTCACCGTGGTCGACGACCCCGGTGACGCGCAACGCGCGCCCGAAGGCACGACGCCGCAGTGCCAGCGCGAAGCAGGCCGGATCCGGGTGCATGTTCGCTCCCCGACCCGGCAGCCTGCGGGCCGGATCGGGTCTGAGGCTGTGACCAGCCTCGTCGCCGACCGCGACGATCCGCAGCAGTTCCCTGGCCGGCGCACGTCGCCGGCAACCCACACAGATGCGCTCCGGCAGCGCGCGTCGTACCACCGAAAGAAGTCTACCCCTAGCTGCTCGAGATCGCTCCGCCCGGCTCCGGGACGTGATCAGCCCCGCCCCGCGCGGCCGTCGCGGTCTGCTCCGCATCCGACCGGATGTCGATTCGCCAACCGGTCAGACGGGCAGCAAGCCGGGCATTCTGGCCCTCCCGGCCGATCGCCAGGGAGAGCTGGAAGTCCGGCACGGTCACCCGGGCCGTCCGGGTGGCGAGGTCGACGACCTCGACCCGCAGGGCCTTGGCCGGCGACAGCGCGTTCCCGACGAAGGTGGCCGGGTCGTCCGACCAGTCGATGATGTCGATCTTCTCGCCGTGCAACTCGCTCATGACCGCCCGGACCCGCTGGCCCATCGGGCCGATGCAGGCGCCCTTGGCGTTCACGCCCGGCGCGGTGGAGCGTACGGCGATCTTCGTCCGGTGACCTGCCTCACGGGCGATGGCGCCGATCTCGACGGTGCCGTCGGCGATCTCCGGAACCTCCAGGGCGAAGAGCTTCTTCACCAGCCCGGGGTGTGACCGGGACAACGTGATCTGCGGACCGCGCATGCCCTTGGCCACGTGCACCACGACGCAGCGGATCCGCTCGCCGTGCGTGTACCGCTCGCCCGGGACCTGCTCCGACTGCGGCAGCACGCCCTCCAGCTTGCCCAGGTCGACGGTCACGATGCCCTTCTCGGCCCGCGCCTCGTGCGCCTGCACCACGCCGGTGACCAGGTCGCCGTCGCGGCCGACGTACTCGCCGAAGTGCACCTCGTCGGTGGCCTCCCGCAGCCGCTGGAGGATCACCTGCTTGGCCGTCATGGCCGCGATCCGGCCGAAGTCGTGCGGGGTGTCGTCCCATTCCCGGGCCACCCTGCCGTCCTCGCCCAACTCCTGGGCGTAGACGGAGGCCGCGCCGGACCTACGGTCGATCTCCACCCGGGCGTGCGGCTCCGCACCCTCGGTGTGCCGGTACGCGGTCAGCAGCGCCGTCTCGATCGCCGCGAGGATCGTGTCGAACGGGATCTCCCGCTCGCGCTCGAGTGCGCGCAGCGCCGCGAGGTCGATGTTCACCTCTCCTCGTCCTCCACATCATCTTCGTCGTCGATGTCGTCAGTGTCGTCAAGGTCCTCGGCGTCGCCGAGGTCGTCGTCACCCAGTTCGTCGAGGCGGTGGAACTCCACCTGCACCCGGCCGGGGCCCAGTTCGGCGTACGTCCACTCCGCGCGGCCGGACTCGGTCTCCAGTGTCACGCGCTCGCCGTCGGCCGCCACCACCCGGCCGGTGACCTGCCGGTCGCCCGTGGCCTGCTCGGCGCGGGGGCCGGGCAGGGCGGCCCGGGTGGTCACCTTCACCAGCCGGCCGACGTTGCGCCGCCAGTGCCGGGGCAGGGTGAGCGGGCGGTCCACGCCCGGCGAGCTGACCTCCAACTGGTACTCGCCGGCCAGGATGTCGCCGCCGGACTCCTCGGCCGCGTCGAGGGCGGCGGAGACCGCCCGGGAGACGTCCGCGACGGCGTCCAGGTTGATCCCGCCGTCGGCGTCCACGATCACCCGCACCACGTGCCGGCGGCCGGCCCGCGAGACGGAGAGGTCCTCCAGGTCGTACCCGATCTGGTTCACGACCGGCTCGATCACGGCGTGCAACCGGGCGCGGCGGGCGGAGAGGTCACCCCGGGGGCCGCCGATGCGGTCGCCGCCGTCGCCCCGCCGCGGGCCGTCGGCGCGCCGGGGTCTCCCGGTCGGCCCCGTCGGCCTGGTGGCACGGCCACGCTGCGTCATCTGGGCACCCCTTCGTGATCGACGGCGCCCGTCGGGACGCCATGCCGGCACGCCACCGGAGCGGACACGCCGGTGGCTGCGCAGAGCGTAACGCGGCCGCGGCGCGAGGGACCGGGCGGCGCACCGACGCCTCTCGCCCACAGTTCCGCTCGGATGGTGTTGACTTGTCGGGTGGCGAGCGGCAGAACGACGCAACGTGAGCGCGTACCTGGGCATTCCCGGCGAAAGCTGCTGGGGGCCGGCGCGCTGCTGGCCCTCGGCGGCGCCACCGCGCCGCTGACCGGGTGTGACCTTTTCGACCGCGACGAGGGGCCGCCGCCGGGGCCCGACCCCCTCGAACCACTCGCCGCGGAGGCCCGCGACCTGGCCGCCCGACACCGCGCCGCCCTCGCCGCGGACCCGGACCTGGCCGAGCTGTTGACGCCGATCGCGGAGGCGCACGAGGCGCACGCGGGCGAGCTGGCGAGGCTGACGCGCCGGTCGGCCGCCGCGGCCGCGCCGTCCACCGCCGCCACCCCCGGCGACCGGGCGGCGGTGCTGGCCGCGCTGCGCGAGGCGGAGCAGCACGGCCGGGAGACGGCCGCGAAGCTCTGCGCCGAGGCGCCGGCCGGGCGGGCCGCGCTGCTCGGCTCGATCGCCGCCGCCCGGGCGACCCACGTGGAGGCGTTGCGGTGAGGCAGCGACAGGCACCGTCCGGGCCGGCCCAGGCGCTGGCCGACGCGCTCTCCGCCGAGTACGCGGCGATCTTCGCGTACGGGCCGATCGGGGTACGGCTCACCGACGCCGCCCGGACGGCAGCCCGCCGGGCCGAGGCCGCGCACCGGGCCCGCCGCGACGAGTTGGTGCTCCAGCTGAGCGCCGCGGGGGGCCAGATCCCCGCCGACCGGGCCGGGTACGCGCTGCCGTTCCCCGTCACCGACCGGGAGAGCGCGCTGCGGCTCGCGATCGAGGTGGAGGCGCGCACGGCGGCGTACTGGCGCGCGGTGTTGCCGCACACCACCGGGACGGACCGCAACCGCGCGCTGGCCGCGCTGACCGACTGCGCGGTCCGGGCCACCCGGTGGCGGCGCACCGCCGGCACGAACCCGCTCACGGTGCCGTTCCCGGGCCGCCCCACCTGACACCACGTACCGCACGACCACCGGCCCGCCTCCGGTTGCGGCCGGCATACCAGGTATGCATACTCCGGAGCCATGTCCATCCGCCACGGCCTGCTCGCGCTGCTCGAACGCGGCCAGATGTACGGCTACCAGCTCCGGGCCGCGTTCGAGGAGTCGACCGGCTCGACCTGGCCGCTGAACATCGGGCAGGTCTACACCACCCTCTCCCGCCTGGAGCGGGACGGGCTGGTCCGCCCGCTGCCGGAGAGCGAGGGCGGGCAGCGGCCGTACGAGATCACCGACGCCGGCCGGGCGGACCTGGCGCTGTGGTTCGCGACCCCGGTGAGCCGCGCCGACCGGCCGCGCGACGAGCTCGCGATCAAGCTGGCGCTGGCGCTGACCACGCCGGGGGTGGACGTGCGCGCTGTGGTGCAGGCCCAGCGCACCGCGACCATGCGAACGCTGCAGGAGTTGACCCGGTTGAAGTACGCCAGCGACCGCCCCGAGGACCTGCCCTGGCGGCTGGTGCTGGACGCGATGGTGTTCCAGGCCGAGGCGGAGATCCGCTGGCTGGACCACTGCGAGACGAGCCTGGTCCGGCACCGGCCGGCGCCGGGCGGGGCGCCGCCCGGCCCGGGGCACCCGGCGGGGGCGGTGGATCGGGACGGCGAGGGGGCACGACGGTGAGCGGACGGGGCGACGCGGTGCTCGACGTACGCGACGTCCACCGCACCCACGGCACCGGCGAGGCGGCCGTGCACGCCCTGCGCGGGGTCAGCCTCGCCGTCGCCCCCGGCGAACTGGTCGCCGTGATGGGACCCTCCGGCTCCGGCAAGTCCACCCTGCTCGCCCTGGCCGGCGGGCTGGACGCCCCGACCCGCGGGGAGATCCGCGTCGAGGGCCAGCCGCTGGGCGCCCTGGACCGCCGGGCGCTGGCCCGGCTGCGCCGCCGCCGCATCGGCTACATTTTCCAGAACCTCAACCTGCTGGGCAGCCTCACCGCCGCCGAGAACGTGGCGCTCCCGCTCGAACTCGACGGCGTCGGCCTCCGCCAGGCCCGGCGGGCCGCCCGGACCGCGCTCGGCGAGGTGGGCCTGGCCGAGCTGGGCGGGCGCTTCCCCGACCAGCTGTCCGGCGGCCAGCAGCAGCGGGTCGCGATCGCCCGCGCGCTGGTCGGCGAACGGCGACTCGTCCTCGCCGACGAGCCGACGGGCGCGCTGGACTCGCAGACCGGCGAGGCGGTGCTGCGCCTGCTGCGCCGCCGCGTCGACGCGGGCGCCGCGGCCGTGCTGGTCACCCACGAGGCGCGGCACGCCGGCTGGGCCGACCGGGTGGTCTTCCTGCGGGACGGGGTCATGGTCGACTCGACGGCCCCGCTGGCCGGCGTCGAGCAGTTGCTGGCCGGCAGCGGCCGGTGAGCCGGCAGCTCCACGACACGGGGCCGGCGACGGGCGCCGCCCCGCCCGGCCCGCGCGGCGGGCCCGCAGCAGGGCCGGCGGACGTGGCGGCCCGGCCCGGGCGCGGCCGGCGGATCGTGGGGGCGCTGCGCTCGTGGCGGGCCGCGCTGCGCATCGCACGGCGGGAGGCGCGGCGGGCCCGGGGCCGGACAGCCCTGGTGCTGGCGATGATCGCCCTGCCGGTGCTGGCGCTGACCTTCGTCGCGGTCAGCTACGACATGTCGGAGCTGACCCGGGCGGAGCGGGTCGACCGGCTGCTCGGCGCCGCCGACGCGGAGCTGCGCTGGTATGCCGACGGGCCGCTGACCCAGGACGCCTGGGGCGACACCTGGTCCACGCGCGACGGCCTCCCCGGCCGTACCCGCGCGGCCACCGCCGCGGAGGTCACCGCCCTGCTGCCCGCCGGTAGCCGGGTCGCCGAGCTGCGCCGGTGGGTGCCGTTCGAGGTCCGGGTGGGGGACCGGTACGAGCCGCTCTCCGGCCGCGTGCTGGACCTCGCCGAGCCGCTGCTGCGCGGGCACGCGCGGCTGCTCCGCGGCCGGGTGCCGGCCCGCCCCGACGAGGTGGCGCTGAACCGGGCCGCGCTGCGCCGGCTGCACGTCCGGGTCGGCGACCGGATCGCCCCCGCCGACGGCTCCGGCCAGCGGCGGGTGGTCGGGGAGGTGGAGTTCGCCGACGACCTGCGCGCCGCCGTCGCCCTGCCCCCGGCAGCAGCCCCCTCGGTCGACCAGCGGACCGAGGTGAGCTGGCTCGTCGACCTGCCCGACGACACCGACCCCGGGCTGGTCGGCCGGCTCAACGCGCGCGGGGTCCTGGTGGTCGCCCGCACCCCGGCGGCGCACCCGGTGGCCGAACCCGCGCTGGACGTCCCGGTGAGCGCGGAGGAAGCCGGCAACGCCCTGCTGATCGGCGGTCTCGGCCTGCTGGAGGTGGTGCTGCTGGTCGGTCCGGCGTTCGCCGTCGGCGTCCGCCGCCGACGCCGGGACCTCGCGCTGGTCGCGGTGGCCGGCGGGGACGCCGCGCACCTGCGCCGCGTCGTGCTGGCCGACGGGGTCGTGCTGGGCTGCGCCGGGGCCGCCGCCGGGCTCGCGCTGGGCGTCGCCGCCGCGTTCGCCGCCCGGCCCCTGGTCGAGGAGTACGTCGTCCAGGCGCGCTTCGGGGCGTACCGCGTCTTTCCGGCCGCGCTGGCGGCGATCGCCGCGGTCGCGGTGCTGGCCGGGGTGCTCGCGGCGCTCGCGCCGGCCTGGACCGCCGCGCGGCAGGACGTGGTCGCGAGCCTGTCCGGGCGGCGGACCCCGCCCCCGCACCGGCGGCGCTGGCCACTGCTCGGGGCCCTGCTGGCCGTCGGCGGCGCGGCGCTGGCCGCGCTCGGCGCCGCGAGCACCACCCCGCCGGTGCTCCTCGCCGGCGTGGTCCTCGGCGAGCTGGGGCTGGTCTTCGCCACCCCGACCCTGATCGGGCTGCTCGCCCGGGTCGGCCGGTGGCTGCCGCTGGCGCCCCGGATCGCGCTGCGCGACGCCAGCCGCAACCGCTCGTCGGCCGCCCCGGCCATCTCCGCGGTGATGGCCGCCGTCGCGGGCAGCGTGGCCCTCGGCGGCTACGTGGCCAGCGACGACGCCCGCACCCGGGCCACCTACCGACCCGGCCTGCCGTACGGGCACGTCGTCGTCATCTGGACCGGCCCGGGCGAGCCGCGGGAGCTGCCGACCGTGCCCCGGGTCGCCGCGCTCGCGGCCGCCGAACTGCCGCCGAACAGCGTCGCCCGGCTCGACTTCCCGGTCTGCGCCGCGCCCCGCGAGCCCGGCGAGTACTGCCAGGTCCACGCGGTCCTGCCGCCGGGCCGGGTGTGCCCGTACCACACGGCGGTCCCGCGCGACCCGGCCGCCCGGGACCGGGCGCGGGCCGACCCGCGCTGCGCCCGGCTGACCGCCGGCGGGTACTCCACCGGCTCCTCGGTCCCCCGACTGGTCGACGGCGGCGACGCGCTGGCCGGGCTCACCGGGGCCGGCCCGGAGGAGGTGGCCGCCGCGCGGCGCGTGCTGCGGGCCGGCGGCGCGGTGGTCGGCGACCCGCAGTACGTGCTCGACGGCCGGGTCACCCTCTCCGCCGAACGCTCGCGGGGCGGCTCGCCGCCGGCCCGGACCGGCACCACGACCGTCCCCGGGTACGCGCTGCGCGGCACCGTGGACGCCGACCTGCTCGTGCTGTCCCCCGCCGCCGCCACCCGACTCGGGCTCGCCGCGCAGCAGTTCGGCTACGTGCTGGACACCGCCGCGGCGCCGACGCCCGCCCAGCAGAACCGGTTCGCCACCGCGCTGCGCCCGTTCGGCCCGCTGAACGTCGCCGTGGAGCGCGGGCCCGGGGCGGGCGGCCAGCGTCCGCTCCTGCTGCTGCTCGCGATCGGCTCGGGCCTGATCACCGTCGGCGCCGCGGCCGTCGCCACGGGGCTCGCCGCGGCCGAGGGGCGCGCCGACGTGTCCACCCTGGCCGCCGTGGGGGCCAGTCCCCGGATGCGCCGGGTGCTCTCGCTCTGGCAGGCCGGGGTGATCGCCGTGCTCGGCTCGGCGCTGGGCGTGGTGGCCGGGCTGGGCATCGGGGCACTCATCCTGGCCGCGCTGAACCGCCGGGACGCCACGGCCTGGCCGGTGGTGGAACCGTACCCGCTGGTGGTTCCCTGGCTCACCCTCGGCGTGCTGGTGGTGGTGCCGGTGGTGGCGATGCTCGGCGCCGCCCTGTTCACCCGTTCCCGGCTGGCGGTCGAGCGCCGCCTGGACTGACTGGCGGTTCTTCGGCGGCCGAAGGCGCCGCGTCTTCCGGCTGGCGCCGGTCGGGCGCGGCGCTGCCGGGAGCAGCGACCGGGAGTGACTATCGTGGAACGCGAAGTCACGCGGTAGAGGTGATCACACGAGGTAGGGGTGGTCGGTGGACCCGTACCAGGACGATCCCCGGTGGTCGGTGGCGGAACGGGTCGCCGACGCCGCCCGGCGACGCTTTCCCGCCGACGTCCTCGCGGTCGCGGTGCACGGCCCGCTGGCCCACGGCGACGACGACGGCGGCGGGGACGGCGAGGTGGGGCTGCTCGTCGCCACGTACCGGGCCGGCTCGGGGCCGGCCCCGGCGACCCGCCGGATCGACGGGGTGCTGGTCGAGCTGACCGTGGCCGCCGCCGACGACTACCTCGACCAGGCGCGGTCGATCTCCGCGCTCTGGCCGCTGACGGCCGACCGGTACGTCACCACCCGCCCGCTGCACGACCCGACGGGCTGGCTGCGGGCCCTGCGCGACGAGCACCTGGGCGCGCTGGCCCGGGCCCGGCCGGCGGAGTTCACCGGCGCCGCCCGGCAGTCGTGGCACCGGGGCTGGGCCGCGCACGCCCGGGCCGCCCGGCTCGCCGCCTGGTACGAGACGGACCAGGCGCTGCTGATGCTCGGCGAGGCCCGCCTCGCGGCGGCCACGGTGAGCGGGCTGCTCAGCCGCACCTACTTCCGCGATCCGGGGGACGCCGTGCGGCGTACCGGCCTGGCCGGCGCGGACATGACCGAGGTGGGCGCCGTGCTGAAGCGGCAGGCCGAGGAGTTGGCCGCCCGGGGCCGCCCCGTCGACGGCACGGTGGACGACCTGCTCACGGGGACGTGAACCGCGGTCCTGCCCCCGGGGCCGGCGCCGTGAGCAGGGGATCCCTACAGGCCGCCCTGGATGCCGACGAGTGCGCCGACCGCGTACGTCGCGGCGGCCGCGGCGGCGCCGAGGAGGAGCTGGCGCAGCCCGCCGACCCACCAGCGGCGGTGGGTGAACCGGGCCACGATCGCGCCCGCCGCGAACAGGCCGACCCCGCCGACGGCCAGGGCCAGCCCCAGGCTGGTGGCCCCGAACAGGTACGTCAGCAGCGGGATCAGCGCGCCGACCGAGAAGAACAGGAACGACGAGACGGCCGCCGCCCAGGGGCTGGGCTGCTCGTCCGGGTCGACGCCCAACTCCTCCCGGACGTGCACCCGCAGCGCCTCCTCCGGGTTGCGCCGCACCGCCTCGGCCATCTGCGTGGCCAGGTCGCGGGGCAGGCCGCGGGCCACCCAGGCGTCGGCCAGCTCGCGGGCCTCGGCCTCCGGGTGCCGTTCCAGCTCCCGCCGCTCCTTGGCCACCTCGGCGGCGACCTGCTCGTTGGCCGAGCGGACGCTGGTGTATTCGCCCAACCCCATCGAGATGGCGCCCGCGACCAGGCCGGCGATGCCCGTGAGCACGATGCTGCGCGGCGACACCCCGCCGCCGCCGACGCCCGCGATCAGGGCGATGTTGGTGACCAGTCCGTCCATCGCGCCGAACACGGCCGGCCGCAGCCAGCCGCCGGACACGTCCGCGTGGTGCGCCTCCCGCAGCGCGGCCGGGGTCTCGGTCACGGCAGTGTCAGGATCTCGCGGCCGTCGTCGGTCACCACGATGGTGTGCTCGAACTGGGCCGTCCACCTGCGATCCTTGGTGACCACCGTCCAGCCGTCGTCCCACATGTCGTACTGGTAGGTGCCGAGGGTGATCATCGGCTCGATGGTGAACGTCATCCCCGGCTCCATCACGTCGGTCGGCCGGGTGGTGTCGTAGTGCGGCACGTACAGCCCGCTGTGGAACGACTCCCCGATGCCGTGGCCGGTGAAGTCGCGGACGACGCCGTAGCCGAACCGCTTGGCGTACGACTGGATGACCCGGCCGATCACGTTGATCTGCCGGCCCGGGGCGACGGCCTTGATCCCGCGCATCATCGCCTCGTGGGTCCGCTCGACCAGCAGCCGGGCCTCCTCGCTGACCTCGCCCACGCAGAACGTGGCGTTGGTGTCGCCGTGCACCCCGCCGATGTACGCGGTGACGTCGACGTTGATGATGTCGCCGTCCTGCAGGACGGTGGAGTCCGGGATGCCGTGGCAGATCACCTCGTTGAGGCTGGTGCAGCAGGACTTCGGGAAGCCCTTGTAGCCCAACGTCGACGGGTAGGCGCCGTGGTCGCAGAGGAACTCGTGCACCACCCTGTCGATCTCGTCGGTGGCCACCCCGGGCTTGCAGTGCTCGCCGGCGAGTTGCGTGGCCTGGGCGGCGAGCCGGCTGGCGACCCGCATCCGCTCGATGGTCTCCGGCGTCTGCACATGCGAGCCGCGGTATTCCTGCGGGGCCTTCTTGCCCACGTACTCGGGTCGGACGATGTGACCGGGAACCGGTCGCAGCGGAGAGAGCGTGCCTGGGGTCAGCGGCGCACGGACGGTCATGCCGCCAGCCTATCGCCGGCCCCGCTCCCGCCGCTGACGCGCGGGGGCGGGCGAACGCGGTGACTCCGACCACGACGGTCGTCCACCGGGTTGTTGCCGAGGCACTGCCGCTGTGCCATGGTGTCATGCGTGGATCTAGGGGGCGCACCTCCCGTCTTCTCCGCCCGGACGGAGAGCGACGGCGACCACGTCCGCGTGGTGGTCTCCGGCGAGGTCGACATGGCCACCGCCGACACCATGCTCCAGACCGCCCTCCGCGAGCCGGCCGGGCGGATCACCCTCGACCTGCGGGCGGTCACGTTCTTCGACTCCGCGGCGATCCACGCCGTGGTCCGGCTCGCCCAGCGATGCCCGGAGACGCTGACCGTGCTGCCGTCCCGGCAGGTGCGCCGGGTGCTGGAGATCGCCGGCCTGGCCGGGCTGGACTGGCTCTCCCCCGACTGAACCCGCCCCCCGCCGGCCCCACGCCCCGGCCGCCGGCGCGCCTCAGTCCTGCAACCGTCGGCGCAGCGTCACCTCCGTCCCCTCGGCGCTACGGCTGACGGTCAGCTCGCCGAGCGCCCTGATCAGCGCCAGCCCGCGCCCCCGGAAGCCCGCGCCGGTCGGCTCCCGCCACCGGCCGCTGTCCCGCACGGTGGCCACCACCTCGCCGTCGGCGACGGTCACCTCGACGCCGATCGTCGGTTCGGCCGGTTCGACCGGGTGCTCGATGGCGTTCGCGGCGGCCTCGGAGACCGCCACGGTGAGGTCGAACACGTCGGTCGCGCCGACCCGGTGGGCGACGAGGAAGTCCTCCAGCCGCTTGCGCAGCACGCTCAGCCGCGTCGGGTCGGCCGGCAGCCGCAGCGAGAAGCGGTGCGGCTCGGTCGCCTCCAGCGCGAGCACCGCCACGTCGTCGCGGCGGGGTCGGACGGCCACCCGTGCGACGACCGCGTCGATCAGGTCGGAGACGTGCTCGCCGGGCTGGGTGGCGTCCTCGCGGAGCTGGCCGAGGGCGGCGTCGATGCCGAGCTGACGGTCCTCGATCAGGCCGTCGGTGTAGAGCAGCAGCCGGGTGCCGGTGGTCAGGGTGTCCGCCACGGTCCGGTAGGTCGTGGCGGGGATGGCGCCGACGGGCGGCCCGAGCGCCCGATCGTGCAGAAGAGTCACGTCGCCCCCCTTGATCAGCAGCGGGGACGGATGTCCCGCGCTGGCGTAGCGCAGCCGGCCGGCGCCGGGATCGAACCTGAGGCAGACCACGGTCGCGAAGGACAGCTGCTCGGCGGAGCAGACGAGCCGGTTGAGCCGGGTCAGCGCCTCGCCCGGGTCGTAACCCTCCAGCACGTACGCGCGCAGCGCGTTGCGGAGCTGACCCATCGCCGCGGCGGCCCGCACACCCTTGCCGACCACGTCACCGATGACCAGCACCAACTCGCCGTCCGGCCGGATGACGTCGTACCAGTCGCCGCCGACCTCGGCGTCGGCGCTGCTGGGCAGGTAGCGGCTGGCCACCACCGCCCCGGGCACCTGGGGCAGCGACCGGGGCAGCAGGCTGTGCTGGAGGGTGCTGGCGATGCGGTGCTCGGCCTCGTACAGCTGCGCGTTCTCCAGCCGTACGCCGATCAGCCGGGCGAACTGGGCCAGCGCGGCCCGACCGGATTCGACGTCGCCCTCGTCGTCGGCCCAGACCCGCAGCTCGCCGAGTTGCTCGCCGGTGGTGCCGGTCAGCGGCAGCACGACGGACGGCTCGACGGCCGCCGTCCCGCCGCCGTCGGCCTCGTACCGCGCACCGGCGGCGGTGACCACCACCCGGACGGCCCCGGTGAGGCCCAGGGCGTGCCGGGCGGCCACCTGGAGCACCTCGGCGGTGGACCGGGCGGTGTTCACCGCGACGGCGGCGTCGGCCAACGCGCGCAGCCGCCGGATGGTCTGCCCGCGCAGCCGGCGCTCCTGCTCGTACGCCCGCTGCCTGCCGGCGGCCCGGGAGAGCTGCGCGGCCACCAGGTCGCAGAACGTGCGGTACTCGGCGGTGAGCGGCAGCCGGGCGGAGATCCCGACGACGAGCGCGCCCACGGGCTCGTCGGCCGCCGTGACCGGCAGTACCAGCGCCTGCCGGGCGACGCCCTCGGGCACGTCGGGCAGCAGCTCGGCGACGTCCACGGCGGCGGCGGGCCCACCGCGCGCGACCCGGGCCAGCACGGCAGCCGCCGGCGCCCCGAGCGGCACCGGGCCGACCGAGCCGGGGCCGCCGCCGGCGGGGCCGTCGACAGCAGTGGGACCGCCGACAGCGGCGAGGCCCTCGGCGGCGCCGGTGACCTCGGCGGCGGCGGTGACCTCGGCGGCGGCGAGGCCGCTGCGGCCGGTGAGCGCGAGCCGGCCGGCGGAGTCGGGCAGGTAGACCAGGCCGAAGGGGACGTCCGCGCGGTGCCGGTCCAGGGCCCGGGCGGCGGCCGGCCCCAACTCCGCACCGTCGGCCACCTCGACCAGGTCGGCGCCGAGCTCGGCCAGCGCCCGCAGCCGCCGCTCGCCGAGCACCCGGCCGGTGGTCTCGTTGACGATGCAGAAGACGCCGTTGATGCTGCCGTCGGCCTCCCGGATCGGGTCGTACGAGACGTCGAAGTAGACGTCCTCCAGGAAGCCGTGGCGGTCCAGCACGAAGGGGTGGTCCTCGCCCCGGTACGCCTCGCCCGTGGCGCGGACCGACTCCAGCAGCGGCCCGAGCACGTCCCAGGTCTCCACCCAGTGCTCCCGCGCGGGCTGGCCGAGGGCGTGGGGATGCTTGGCGCCGATCGTCGGCCGGTAGACGTCGTTGTAGAAGGCGCGGTGCTCAGGCCCCCAGAACATGACGATCTGCGCCCGGGAGGAGAGCATCGTCCCGACCGCGTGCACCAGCGCCGACGACCACTCCGACGGAGGCCCGAGTGGGGTGGCGGACCAGTCGAACCCGCGCAGCCTGCCCCCCATCTCGCCACCGGCCTCGAACGCCGCGCTGAGCAGGGCGGGAAGTTCCGCCTGGACCATCCCGCCGGACGGTTTTTCCCCGTCCTCGCCCCCCTGGGCCAAGCTCATGCACCCTCCCGCGCAGACCGTGCCCCCCCCGACGGTCCCGCCTGGCCGGCCGCCGTGCCCGCCTTGGTACCCAGACGGAACAGCAACGTAACGCATTCCGCCCATCCGGCGCTCCCTGCGCGTGGCTCGTCGTGACGTCGCCCCGGGCCCCGTCGTCAACTGCCCGGCTCGCGACCCCGCTCACAGTGGGGTGACGTACGCACCGGTGATCCCGCCGTCGACCACGAACTGGGCGGCGGTCATGAACGACGAGTCGTCACTGGCCAGGAACGCCACCGCCGCGGCGATCTCCTCCGGCCGGCCGAACCGCCCCATCGGCACGTGCACCAGCCGGCGGGCGGCCCGCTCCGGATCCTTGGCGAACAGCTCCAGCAGCAGCGGGGTGGCGATCGGGCCGGGGCAGAGCGCGTTGACCCGGATGCCCTCGCGCGCGAACTGCACCCCCAGCTCCCGGGTCATCGCCAGCACCCCGCCCTTGCTCGCCGTGTACGCGATCTGCGAGGTGGCCGCTCCCATCAGCGCGACGAAGGACGCCGTGTTGATGATCGACCCCCTGCCCTGCCGGCGCATGTGCGGGATGACGTGCCTGCAGCAGAGGTAGACGCTGGTGGTGTTGACCCGCAGCACCCGTTCCCAGGCGTCCAGCCCCGTCTCCAGGATCGAGTCGTCCTCGGGCGGGGAGATGCCGGCGTTGTTGAACGCCACGTCCACCCGGCCGTGCCGCTCGACCACCCCGTCGAAGAGGTCCCGCACGGCGGCCTCGTCGGCCACGTCGGCGGCCACGAACTCCCCGCCCACCTCGTCGGCGGCCCGCTTGCCGGCCTCGGCGTCGATGTCCACACAGACCACCCGCGCCCCCTCGGCGGCGAACCGCCGCACGGTGGCCAGCCCGATGCCGCTGCCCGCCCCGGTCACCACGGCAACCCGGTCCTGAAGCCGTCCCTGCACGGCGCTCACTCCTTCGTCGAGATGAACACGTTCTTGACGTCGGTGAAGGCGTGCAGCGCGTCCGGGCCCAGCTCGCGGCCGAGCCCGGAGCGCTTCATGCCGCCGAACGGCGTCCAGTACCGCACGGAGGAGTGCGAGTTGACGCTGAGGTTGCCCGACTCCACCGCCCGGGCCACCCGCAGCGCGCGGCCCACGTCCCGGGTCCAGATCGAGCCGGACAGGCCGTACTCGGTGTCGTTGGCCAGCCGGACCGCGTCCGACTCGTCGTCGAACGGGAGCACGGACACCACCGGCCCGAACACCTCCTCCCGCCAGTGCCGGTCGGCCGGCGAGTCGGCGAGCAGCACCGTCGGGGCGTACCAGAAGCCGGGGCCGTCGGGGCAGGAGCCGGTGAAGGCCGTCTTCGCGCCGTCGACGTACCCGGCGACCCGGTCGCGTTGGCCGGCGGAGATCAGCGGGCCCATCTCGGCGGTCTCCCGCGCCGGATCCTCCACCCGGAGGGCGCGCACCGCCGGCTCCAGCAGCTCCAGGAACCGGTCGTACACCGGGCGCTGGACCAGCAGCCGGGAGCGGGCGCAGCAGTCCTGGCCGGCGTTGTCGAACACCGCGTACGGGGCGGTGGCCGCCGCCTGCTCCAGGTCGGCGTCGGCGAAGACGATGTTGGCGCTCTTGCCGCCCAGCTCCAGGGTGAGCCGCTTCACCTGGGCGGCGCAGCCGGCCATGATCCGGGTGCCGACCTCGGTGGAGCCGGTGAAGCAGATCTTGCGTACGGCGGGGTGGGTGACGAACCGCTCCCCCACCACGGCGCCCCGGCCGGGCAGCACGGTGAACACGCCCTCCGGCAGGCCCGCCTCGCGGCCGAGCTCGGCCAGGCGCAGCGCCGTCAGCGGGGTCAGCTCGGCCGGCTTGAGGACCACCGTGTTGCCGGCGGCGAGCGCCGGGGCGAACCCCCACGCCGCGATCGGCATCGGGAAGTTCCACGGGACGATCACCCCGACCACGCCGAGCGGCTCGTGGAACGTGACGTCCAGCCCGCCCGGCACGGGGATCTGCCGGCCGGTGAGCCGCTCCGGCGCGCCCGCGTAGTAGTCGAGCACGTCCCGGACGTTGCCGGCCTCCCACCGCGCGTTGCCGATGGTGTGGCCGGCGTTGCGAACCTCCAGCGCGGCCAACTCCTCAAGGTGCGCGTCGACGACGGCGGCGAACCGCCGCAGCAGGCGCGCCCGGTCCCCGGGCGCCACGGCCCGCCACGTTTCGTACGCGGCCACCGCCCGCCCGATGGCCGCGTCCACCTCCCCGACCGGGGTGTCCGCGATCTCAGCGATCACGCTTTCGCTGGCCGGGTCCAGCACCCGCGTCACGGGGTCAGAGGCGTTCGAAGCCACGGATCAGCTCCCAGTCCGTGACCGCCGCGTCGAAGGCGGTCAGCTCGACGCGGGCCAGGTTGGCGTAGTGGGCGTGCACCTCGGCGCCGAAGGACTCCCGCGCGATCGTGGAGGACTCCCAGAGGGAGAGGGCGTCGCGCAGGGTGGCGGGCACCCGGTCGGCGTGCGGGTCGGCGTACGCGTTGCCCGCGCACTCCTCGCCCGGCTCCAGCCCCCGCTCGACGCCGTGCAGCGCGCCGGCCACCAGGGCGGCGATCGCGAGGTACGGGTTCACGTCCGCGCCGGGGACCCGGTTCTCCACCCGCAGGCCCTCGCCGTGCCCGACCAGGCGCAGCGCGCAGGTGCGGTTGTCCGTGCCCCAGCGCAGCGCGGTCGGCGCGAACGAGCCGGGCTGGTAGCGCTTGTACGAGTTGACGTTCGGGGCGAAGAAGAGGCTGAACTCCCGCATCGTGGCCAGCAGGCCGCCCAGCACCCGTTGCCCCGTGACGCTCAGCCCGGCCGGGCCGTCGCCGCGCATCGCCGAGCGGCCCTCGGCGTCCCGCAGCGAGAAGTGGATGTGGCAGGAGTTGCCCTCCCGGGCGTTCGGCTTGGCCATGAAGGTGATCGACATGCCCTCCTGGGCGGCGATCTCCTTCGCCCCGTTCTTGTAGACGACGTGGTTGTCGGCGCAGGTGAGCGCCTCGTCGTAGCGGAAGGCGATCTCGTGCTGGCCGAGGTTGCACTCGCCCTTGGCGCTCTCCGGGGTCAGGCCCGCGCCGGCCATCTCGGTGCGGATGCGCCGCAGCAGCGGCTCGACCCGGGCGGTGCCGAGCAGCGAGTAGTCCACGTTGTACTGGTTGGCCGGGGTCAGGTCGCGGTAGCCGCGCCGCCAGGCGTCCTCGTACGAGTCGCGGTAGAGCACGAACTCCAGCTCCGTGCCCGCGTACGCGGTCAGCCCGTGCGCGGCGAGCCGGTCGAGCTGGCGGCGCAGGATCTGCCGGGGCGAGGCGGCCACCGGGCCGGACCCGTCCAGCCAGGCCAGGTCGGCCAGCAGCAGGGCCGTGCCGGGCTGCCAGGGCACCCGGCGCAGGGTCGCCAGGTCGGGCACCATCGCGAAGTCGCCGTAGCCGCGCTCCCAGCTCGACATCGCGTACCCGTCGACGGTGTTCATGTCGACGTCCACGGCGAGCAGGTAGTTGCACCCCTCGCTGCCGTGCTCGACCACCTGGTCGAGGAAGTAGGGCGCGTGGAACCGCTTGCCCTGCAACCGGCCCTGCATGTCGACCAGGGCCAGCACGACGGTGTCGAGCGCGCCGTCGGCGACGGCGACGCGCAACTCTTCCAGGGACAGGGGAGCTGTGCTGGACGAGGGAGCTGGGCTCATGGGCAAGCCTCCATCACAAAGGTCTACTGCCTGACCGGATCACCGTCAATGCCCGGACAGGCACCCTCTGACACGCCGGTCCGCCTGGATGACAGTCGGGTGAGCGCGCCGCTACGGTGCGGAGGCGTTCGCGTCATGACGACCGCCGGAATCGTGGAGGAACCGTGCAAGGTGAGCCGATCGCCGACCTGATCCGCGCCCAGCTCCGCCGGCACCGGATGGCCGCCGGGCTGAGCCAGGAGGAATTCGGCCGGCGCATGCACTACTCGGGGTCGCAGATCTCGGCCGTCGAGCTGGGGCAGCGCCCGGTCGACGCCCACTACCTCACCCGGGCCGACGAGGCCCTGGAGACGGGTGGCCTGTTCATGTCGCTGCTGGAGATGGCCAGGCGGGACCGGCAGCCGGTCTGGTTCCGGCCCTGGTTGGAGGCCGAGCGCGACGCCCGGCAGCTCCGGCTGTACGAGCCGTTGCTGGTCCCGGGCGTGTTCCAGACGGAGAACTATGCCCGCGCCGTGCTGCGTACCGACGACACCCTGCCCCACGAAACGGTCGACCAGCGGGTGACCGCCCGGTTGGAGCGGCAGAAGATCCTCGCCGGCGACAATCCGCCGCAGGTGGTGGCCGTCCTCGACGAGCGGGTGCTGCGCCAGAGCGGCGACGGGCTCGGCGGCGTCATGGCCGAGCAGGTGGCCCACCTCGTCGCCCTGGCCGAGCTGCCGCACGTGCACATCCACGTCATCCCGGCCGAGGCCGGCCTGCACATCGGCGCGTCCGGGCCGTTCGCGCTGGCCCGGTCCGCCGACGGCGGCTGGGTGGGGCACCTGGAGAACCAGCTCGGCGGCGTGGTGGTCGACGACGAGGACGATGTGGCCAGTTTGCTGGCGAGGTGGGAAGGTGTCCGTAACGAGGCGCTCCCGCGCCGGCAGTCCGTCGAGCTGATGAAGGAAGTGGAGGGTCATCATGGACCTCAGTGACGCCCGGTGGCGCAAGTCCAGCCGCAGCGGAGCCAGCGGCGGGAACTGCGTCGAGGTGGCCGACAACCTGCCCGGCGTGGTCGCCGTACGCGACAGCAAGGACCCGGCCGGCCCCGCCCTCACGTTCGCCCCGGCCGCCTGGCGCGCGTTCCTCGGGCTGGCCAGGCGGTCCTGACCGGGGAAGGGCTCGCGATCGCCGGGATCTACGGGATGAGCTTCGCCGACCCGCACTCCGGGAGCCGCCCCGCCGGCGACCGGCCGGGCCGGGCGCGCGAAATCGCGTTGCCGGCCGGGCGTCCCTGGCCGCATCCTTGAGCCTGTGACCAGGCCCGATCGCGATGGGCCTCCCGCCGGGCGCTCGGCAAACGCCCGGCCTGCGACGGCGCGGGACACCCACCTCTCTCTCCTGCGGCAACCCGCCGCATCCCAAGGGCGTCCCGCGTCGTCGCCCCGCCGACCGGCCGCACCGTGTCGCCGACATGGCGGGGTTCGCGCGGACCGGACACCGCCATGCCGCCGACACGGAGACGATCAACTAGCGGCGTGCGCGGACCGGACACCGCCATGCCGCCGACACGGGGACGGTCAGCGGGCCGCGCGCAGCCGGGCGGTGATCTCGTCGGCCGGCACCGGCGGGCCGAACCAGCAGCCCTGCCCGGTGTCGCAACGCAACGCGCGCAGCCGCTCGGCCTGCGCCTCCGTCTCCACCGCCTCGGCGGTGACCCACAGCTCCAGCGCGTGCGCGAGCCGGACCAGCGCGTCCACGATCCGCTCGTCCCGGTGGTCGGCCGGGCCCCCGGCGTCGTCGGACCGGATGCCCTCCACGAACGGGCCGGCGAGCTTCAGACAGTGGATCGGCAGCCGCCGCAGGTACGCCAGGTTGGAGTATCCCGTGCCGAAGTCGTCGATCGCCAGCCGTACGCCGAGGTCGGCGAGCCGGTGCAGCGACCGCAGCGGCTCCCCCGCCGTGCCCATCACGGCGCTCTCGGTCAGCTCCAGCTGGAGCAGGCCGGCCGGGAGCCCGGTGCGGGCCAGCGCACCCGCGACGGTCTCCACGATGTCCGGGTCGTCGGCCTGCCGGGCCGCCAGGTTCACGCTGACCACCAGCCGCGCGTCGGGGAACGTCCGCCGCCACGCCTCGGCGTCCCGGCACGCCTGGCCGAGCACCCACTCCCCGAGCCGGACGATCAGGCCGGTCTCCTCGGCCAGCCCGATGAACCGGTCCGGCCCAAGCAGGCCCAGCTCCGGGTGCTGCCACCGGACCAGCGCCTCCACCGCCACCATCGACCAGTCGAGCAGCGACACGATCGGCTGGTAGTGGACCACGAACTCGCCCCGGTCCAGCGCCGCCGGCAGGCCGGCGAGCAGGGCGGAACGGGCGATGTCCTGGGCGCCGCGCTCCGGGTCGTAAACGGCCCACCGGCCCCGGCCCTCCGCCTTGGCCCAGTACAGGGTGGTGTCGGCGGCCTTCATCAGCTCCGACGCGCTGGTCTCCCCGGCCCGGCACTCGACGATCCCGATGCTGGCCGAGACCGCGAGCTGCTGGTCGCCGACGTGCACCGGGGCGGAGACGGCAGCCAGGGCCATCTCGGCGACGGCCACCGCGTCGTCGAGGCCCTCCCCACCGTCGACGAGGATGACGAACTCGTCGCCGCCCATCCGGGCGACGAGGTGCCCGTGCTGGGCCACGCACTCGGCCAGCCGGCGGGCGATCACGGTCAGCAGCCGGTCGCCCCGGTCGTGCCCGAGGCTGTCGTTGACCGCCTTGAAGCCGTCCAGGTCGAGGAAGCACACCCCGATCCGGTCGTCCGGGCCGGCGTCGTCGAGGACCTGGCCGAGGGTCTCGAAGAACAGCGTACGGTTCGGCAGGCCGGTCAGCGGGTCGTGCAGCGCCTGGAAGCGCAGCCGCTGCTGGAGCTCGTGCCGTTCGGTGATGTCCTCGACCACCGCCACGACGAAGCGCGGCCGGCCGTCCTCGTGCCGGATCAGCGAGAGGGCCAGGTCGGTCCAGACGAGGCGGCCGTCCCTGCGGTGGTAGCGCTTCTCCGCCCGCGCAGAGTCCCGCCTGCCCTCGGCCAGTTGCTGGTAGAGCTCCCTCATCGCGGCGGCGTCGTCGGGGTGGCACAGCGCCGCCACCCTGATCTGCCGCAGTTCCTCCACGGAGTAGCCGAACATGTCGGCGAAGGGCCCGTTGACGTCGACGATCCGCCCGTCCACGTCGGCGATGCCGATGCCGATGGCCGCCCCGGTGAAGACCGCGCGGAACCTGGCCTCGCTGTCCCGCAGCGCCTTCTCGACGCTGTCCCGGGCCTGCCCCACGCTGCGGGCGATGCGCTCCTGCTGGCTGAACGTGCGGTCGCGCAGGGCCCGCGCGAACCCGCCGGCGAGCCCGCCGGAGAGGGCGGCGACCCGCTCGGCCGTCCCGGGCAGCTGCGCCCGGGCGGGCAGCACCTGGGCCGCGAAGCGTTCCGCGAGCGCGGTGACCGACCAGTCGAGGAGCCGGGGCTCGGCCAGGTGCGCCTCCACCAGCGCCCGGCCGATCTCCTCGGCCGGCCGGGCGGTGAACGGCTCGGCGAGCAGCGCCCGGGCCAGCCGCACGGTGTGCCGGAGCAGCAGCCGCTCCGTCTCGGCCGCGCCCACCGGCACGAATCCGAGCCGGCGCGCCGTCCGGGCCCACTCGGCGGCGTACGTCTGGGCGCCGGCGTGGCTGAGGTCCGCGCCGCCGGGGTCGGGTACGGTGGGAAGTCCGTCCGGCACGCGTCGCCCCCCAGTCGTCGCCGCTCCCCCGCGGGCCGCCCCGGCCGCCGGGCGCGCGTGGGCACACCGACACCGCCGGGACGACCGAGGGGTCTGTGTGCACTCTAGGCCGCCGGCTCCACGCTTCGCGAGATCCAGCCGCCGGCTCCACGCTTCGCGAGATCCATAAGGGCCGTTCGCCCGCCCAAGCCGACGGCCGGGCGCGGGGGGCCGGGGTCAGGCGGCGGACTCCAGCATCAGCGAGATGCCCTGCCCCACGCCGACGCACATGGTGGCCAGCGCCCGTCGGCCACCGCGGCGGCGCAACTCCAGCGCGGCGGTGAGCGCCAGCCGGGCGCCGCTGGCCCCCAGCGGGTGGCCCAGCGCGATCGCGCCGCCGTTGGGGTTGACGTGCTCGGCGTCCTCGGGCAGCCCGAGTTCGCGCAGTACGGCGACCGACTGGGCGGCGAACGCCTCGTTCAGCTCGATCACGTCGACCGCGTCGAGGCCGACGCCGAGCCGGTCGAGCAGCTTGCGGGTGGCCGGCACCGGACCGATCCCCATGATCCGGGGCGGGACGCCGGCGGCGGCGGCGCCGGTGACCCGGGCCAGCGGGGTCAGGCCGTACCGGGCCACCGCCGCCTCGGAGGCCACCAGCAGCGCGACCGCGCCGTCGTTGACGCCGGAGGAGTTGCCGGCGGTCACCGTCCCGCCCTCCCGGAACGGGGTGGGCAGCGCCGCCAGCTTCTCCAGCGACGTCTCCCGGGGATGCTCGTCGACCTCGACCAGCTTCGTCTCGCGCCGCCCGGCCGGCACGGTCACCGGCACGATCTCCTCGGCGAACCGGCCGTCGGCCTGCGCCTTGGCGGCCCGCTGCTGCGACCGGTACGCGAAGGCGTCCTGCGCGGCGCGGTCGACGCCGTACTCGGCGGCCACGTTCTCCGCCGTCTCGGGCATCGAGTCGATGCCCCACCCCTTCTCCATCAGCGGGTTGACCAGGCGCCAGCCGATGGTGGTGTCGTACACCTCGGCGGAGCGGGAGAACGCCGAGGTGGCCTTCGGCATCACGAACGGGGCCCGGCTCATGCTCTCCACCCCGCCGGCGACCACCAGCTCCGCCTCCCCGGCGACGATCTGCCGGGCGGCGGTGGCCAGGGCGTCCAGGCCGGAGCCGCAGAGCCGGTTGACGGTGCTGCCGGGCACCTCGCCGGGCAGGCCGGCCAGCAGCGCGGCCATCCGGGCCACGTTGCGGTTGTCCTCGCCGGCCTGGTTGGCGCAGCCCAGGATCACGTCGTCGACGCGGGACCAGTCCACCGCCGGGTGCCGGGCGACCAGCTCGCGGACGACGTGCGCGGCGAGGTCGTCGGGGCGTACCCCGGACAGGGCGCCGGCGTACCGGCCGATCGGGGTGCGGACACCGGCCACGAGGTATGCGACGGTCATCGACGTTGCCCTTCGGGGGTGGGGAAGGCCGACACGGGGGTCCGCCGGGTCACGGCGACGCGGGGCCAGGATATCGGCGCGCCGAGCGACTAGGTTGGCGGCATGGCCCGGGCCCAGTTCAGCGCAGAGACCTCCGCGGGCGGTGGACGTGGCTGAGCCGGGCCGGACCGGCTGGCCCGCCCGGGTCGCCGCCGGGACGGCGGCCGGCTGCGTCCTGGCGGGCGCCGCCGCGGTGACCCTCGCCGTGGTCGCCGGGCCGGGTCCCGGCCTGACCGGGTACGTCAGCGAGGCGGGCGTCGTCGACAGCGCGTACGCGACGGCGTACCGGATCGGGGTGGCCGCCCTGGCCGCGGCGCTGCTGCTGCTCGCGGCGGCGCTGCCCGCGGCGCTGCGGGCCGCGGCCCGGCCTGCTCGCCTCCGGCGCGGTGGGCCTGGCGATGCTCGGCGTCGGCCGCGGCGCGCTCGTCGGGGTGCTGGAGCGGGTGCTGCTCGCGGTGTGCGGCGCCTGGGGCCTCGCCACCGCCGCCGCCCTCGCCCTGCGCCGCATGTAAGGAGCCTCACGCCGGGCGCCCCTTCCAGCCTCCCGGACGCCGGGCGTATCGTCGTGCGGCGATGACCAACGTCTGGCACCTGACCGTGCGCCTGTATGTCGACCTCCGACTGCAGGCCAGCGGCGTCTGTCCGGCGCAGCCCGTTTCCTGACGCTGCCCCGACCGACCCCAGACCCCTTGGACTCGTCCTCATGGCTTCCGCCCTGCGCAAGTTTCCCTTCTCCCTGCAGATCCTGCTCGGCCTCGTGCTCGGCGTGGCGCTCGGCTTCGTCGCCCGCGCCAACGACGTGAGCTGGCTGACCAGCACCCTCCACACCGTCGGCGGCCTCTTCGTCCAGCTGCTCAAGCTGGCCGTGCCGCCGCTGGTCTTCACCGCCATCGTGGTCAGCGTGGTCAGCCTGCGCGGCGTGGCCAACGCCGCCCGGCTGGCGCTGAAGACGCTGCTCTGGTTCGGCGTCACCGCCCTGATCGCGGTGGGCGTCGGCATCGGCCTCGGCCTGCTCACCGACCCCGGCAAGGGGGTCACGCTCGACCTGTCCGGCGCCGCCGCGCCGAAGCGGACCGGCTCCTGGACCGACTTCCTCACCGGCATCGTCCCGACCAACCCGGTCGGCGCGTTCGTCGAGGGCAACGTGCTCCAGATCGTCTTCCTGGCCCTGGTGGTGGGCGCCGCCGCGCTGCTGGTCGGCGAGAAGGCCGAGCCGTTCGTCGCGCTCAACCGCGCCCTGCTGGAGATCGTCCAGAAGGCGCTCTGGTGGGTCATCCGGCTCGCCCCGATCGGCACCCTCGGCCTGATCGGCAACGCCGTCGCCTCGTACGGCTGGGACCTGCTGGCCCCGCTCGCGAAGTTCACCACCGCCGTGTACGTCGGCTGCGCGATCGTGCTGTTCGTCGTGTACCCGGTGGTGCTGCTGGCCGCCGGCCGGCTCAACCCGCTGCGCTTCTTCGCCGGCGCCTGGCCGGCCATCGAGCTGGCCTTCGTGTCCCGCTCGTCGGTCGGCACGATGCCGGTGACCCAGCGCGCCGTCGAGCGCCTCGGCGTCCCCCGCGAGTACGCCTCGTTCGCGGTGCCGTTCGGCGCCACCACGAAGATGGACGGCTGCGCGGCGATCTACCCGGCCCTCGCGGCGATCTTCGTCGCGCAGGTCTTCGGGGTGCACCTGAGCGTCACGGACTACCTGCTGATCGCGTTCGTCTCGGTGGTCGGCTCGGCCGCCACCGCCGGCCTGACCGGCGCGATCGTGATGCTCACGCTGACCCTGAGCACGCTGGGCCTGCCGCTGGCCGGCGCCGGCCTGCTGCTGGCGATCGACCCGATCCTCGACATGATCCGCACCGCCACCAACGTGGCCGGGCAGGCGCTCGTCCCGACCGTCGTCGCCGCCCGCGAGGGCACCCTGGACCGGGCCGCGTACGACGCGGCCGGCCGCCGCGACCCGGTCGGCCCGCTGGAGGCGGACCGGCCCGCGTCCGGCCGGCTGGATCCCGTCCCCGCCTGACCCCCGTACGCCGAGGAGGGCCTCTTCCCGAGGAGGCCCTCCTCGGCCTCTCAGAACGATCACGACATGGGCCTCTCGGAAAGGACCACGACATGAGTGCCCTGTTCACCCCGCTCGCCCTGCGCGCGGTGACCCTGCCCAACCGGATCGCCCTGGCGCCGATGTGCCAGTACAGCGCCGGCCCCGACGGCCTGCCGACCGACTGGCACCGGGTGCACCTCGGCGCCCGCGCCGTCGGCGGCGCCGGCCTGGTGCTGACGGAGGCGACCGCCGTGGTGCCGGAGGGACGGATCAGCCCGCAGGACACCGGCCTCTGGTCGGGCGCCCACGTCGACGCCTGGCGGCCCGTCACGTCGTTCGTCGCCGCGCAGGGCGCGGTGCCGGCCGTCCAGCTCGCGCACGCCGGGTTCAAGGCGTCGACGTACCGGCCGTGGGCCGGGCGGCGCGGCGGGGTGCCGGACGCCGAGGGCGGCTGGACCCCGGTCGGCCCCGGCGCGGAGCCGTTCGTCCCCGACTACCGGGTGCCGGCCGCGCTGGACGAGGCCGGGATCGCGGCCGTGGTCGAGGCGTTCGCCGGCGCCGCCGCACGCGCGCTGGACGCCGGCTTCGCCGCCGTGGAGATCCACGCCGCGCACGGCTACCTGCTGCACGAGTTCCTCTCCCCGCTGACCAACCAGCGCGGCGACGGGTGGGGCGGCGACCGGGCCGACCGGATGCGGCTGACCCTGGAGGTCGCCCGGGCCGTCCGCGCGGCGGTCGGCGAGCGGGTGCCGGTGCTGACCCGGATCTCCGCCACCGACTGGACCGAGGGCGGCTGGACGGTCGACGACAGCGTGGTGCTCGCCGGGGAGCTGGCGGCGGCCGGCGTCGACCTGGTGGACGCCTCCTCGGGCGGCGCGTCGGCGACCGCGACGATCCCGGTCGGCCCCGGATACCAGGTGCCGCTGGCGGCGCGCATCCGCCGGGAGGCGGGGGTGGCCACCGGCGCGGTGGGGTTGATCGTCGAGCCGGAGCAGGCCGAGCAGATCGTGGCCGACGGCGAGGCGGACCTGGTCCTTCTCGGCCGGGAGCTGCTGCGCGACCCGTACTGGCCCCGCCGGGCGGCGACCAGGCTCGGCGCGGCCCCGTCCTGGCCGCCGCAGTACGCCCGCGCGTTCTGACCGGCCGGCCTGGGGTCAGCCGGCCAGGTGGCCCCAGGTGGGCTCCAGGTCGCGCCACGGGCCGCACGCCGCCATCGCGCCGTCGACCAGCACCACCACCTGGTCGGCGCGCACCAGCGCGGCCCGCTTCGAGGTCGAGCCGATGACCGTCACGCCGTGCTCGCGCAGCGCCGACCACAGCGCGAGCTCGGTGGTGACGTCCAGCGCCGACGACACGTCGTCGGCCACCAGCAGCTCCGTACGCGGGGCCAGCGCCCGGGCCAGCGCCAGCCGCTGCAACTGCCCGCCCGACAGCCGGGTCCCCTTGTGCCCGATGAGCAGCCCCGTCCCCGCCCCGGCGGCGGCCAGGTCGTGCTCCAGCTGGGCCGTCGACACCGCCGCGGCGGCGTCCACGTCGTGCCCGAGGGCGATGTTGTCGGCCACCGTGCCGGAGAGCACCCGGGGCAGCTGCCCGACGTACCCGACCTGCTGGGGGCGCAGGAACAGCTCGGGCTCGGTCACCGGCTCGGTGTTCCAGCGCAGCGTGCCGGTGTGGTGCACGATCCCGGCCAGGGCGCGCAGCAGCGACGACTTGCCCGAGCCGACGGGCCCGACGACGAGCACCAGTTGCCCGCGCTCGACGGTCAGGTCGACGTCGCGGACGGCGAGCGTCCCGTCGGAGTGCAGCGCGCCGAAGCCGTCCAGCTCCAGCCGGCGCAGCGGACGCCGGGCCGGCGGCTCCGGCGCGGGCGCCGTCCCGGCGACCATGTCCACCCCGGGCACGGGCGCCGAGTACGCCCCGATCCCGGCCATCGCCACCGTCCGCCGCGTCCACACCCGCGCCGACGGCATCTGGGAGACGAGGGACGCCGTGGTCCAGGCGAACCAGCGGGCCGCCGCGAGGGTGGAGACCGCGACCAGCGTCGCCCCGGCGGAGAGCCCACCCGCCAGGTAGAGCGCCCACGCGCCGATCGGCAGCAGGCCGCTCATGACCGACGGCGTCGACCGCGCCCACACCTGCACCGCGATCTCCTGGCGCTGCCGCTCGCTGCGGGTACGGTCGAGGCGGGCCAGGTGGGCCAGCACCGGCCCGGTGGAGCCGGCCAGTTTCACCGTACGGGCGGCTGACAGGGACGACACGAGCGCGGTGGCGAACGCGGCCCGCGCCGCGACCGTGGCCCGCGCCGAGCGCTCCAGCCGGGGCCCGAACGCCGTCGCCGCCAGCCCGGAGACCACCATCGTGCCGGCGAAGAACGCCCCCGGCACGATGCTGCCGGTCACCACCGTCATGGCGACCACGGCGACCGCGGCGACGACCTGGTCGAGCGCGTTGTCGGCGAGGATCACCACCCGCTCGGTGTCGCCGCCCTGGGCGACGACCTCGGCCGGCGTGTGGCCGCTGATCCGGCGTGGGCCGGTCTGCCCGTGCACCAGGCGCAGGCTGATCCGCAGGTTCTGCCGCACCCACCAGTTCGGGAACCAGATGCTGGTGAGGTAGGGCATCGGCACGGTCAGCAGCAGCGCGGCGACGATCCCGAGGGCCGGCCACCAGGGCCCGCCGGTGCCGCCGACCAGGTCGGCCCAGAGCCAGGGCAGCACCGTGCCGTCCAGGCCGAGCAGCCCGCCCACGGTGAACAGCGAGACCGCGGCCAGGCCGTACCGGGGGTCGTTGGTGGTCAGCCGGAGGATCTCCCGCAGCGTCCGGGCGGGCGGCGCCGGCGGCACCTGCGGCGGCGCGACCCGGGGCAGGGCCGCGGCGGGCGCCACGGCGGGCACGGGGAGCGCGGCGGCCGGCCGCTCCGGCGGCGGGCCGGTCAGCACGGCGGCGCCCCGCCCGCCGACCCCCGCCTCGGCGTACGCGGACGCGTGGCTGACGGCCAGCAGCTCGGCGAACCGTTCCGACTCGCGCAGCGGGCCGGCCTCGACGACCCGGCCGTCGGCCATCATCACCACCTCGTCGCAGCGGCGGACCGAGGAGAGCCGGTGCGCGATGACGATGCCGATCCGGTCGGCCAGCAGGCGCTCGGTGGCCCGCTGCACCAGCGACTCGGTGACCGGATCCAGCCGGGCGGTGGCCTCGTCGAGGATCACCACGCGCGGGTCGCGGACCAGGATGCGGGCGAACGCGACCAGCTGCTCCTGCCCAGCCGACAGCACGTGCCCGCCGTCGCCGAGCCGGGTGCGCAGGCCGTCGGGCAGCCCGGCGATCCAGCCGGACAGCCCCAGCTCGTCCAGCGCCCGGGCGGCGTCGTCGAGCAGGTCCGGGTCGAACAGCGCGACGTTCTCGGCGAGGGTGCCGGCCAGGATCTCGGTGCGCTGCGGCACCACGGCGATCCACCGGCGCAGCCGCTCCACGTCGAGGTCGAGCAGGTCCGTCCCGCCGAGGAACACCGTGCCGCGGGGCAGCCCGACCGCCCGCGTCAGCACCTTGGCCAGGGTTGACTTGCCGGACCCGGTCCGCCCGACCAGGGCGTACGACCGGCCGCGGGCGAAGGTCAGCGAGACGTCGCGCAGCGCGGGGGCGCGCTCGCCGTCGGCGCCCGACGTCGGGTAGCGGAAGGTGAGGCCGCGGACGACCAGGTCACCCTCGGCGGGTTCCCGCCCGCCGGCCGGCTCCTGCGGCGCCGCCTGCAGCAGCTGCACCCGGCCCCACGCGCCGAGCGCGTACTGCAACTCGGGGACCATCCGGCTGATGTGTTCGACGGTCGCGCCGAAGCCGACCACGAGCAGCCAGACGGCGGTCAGCCGGGCCGGGTCGATGCGGTCGGTGGCCAGCGCCCACGCCCCGCCGAGCACCACCCCGACGATCCCGGCGCGGATGACCGCCGTGCCGCCCGCGTTGACGACGGCCGACATCCGCCACACCCGCTGGCCCCGGACCAGCACCTCCCTCGCCCGCCGGGCGTAGAGCCGCAGCACGTACGGCCGGGCGAGGCTGGTCCGCACGTCGTCCTGGCCGTGGACGGCCTCCTCCATCACGGCGGCGAGGTCCGTCCACGCCTCCTCCTCGGCCATCCGGGCCGGGGCGATCCGCCGGGTCGGCCGGCGCAGGACGGCCGCGAGCAGCGCGGCCAACGCGAGCATGCTCAGCCCGGCGGGCCACCACACGACGAGGGCGACGATCACCGAGAGCAGGCCCGTGGCGGCCATCTGCGCGATCCGCGTGCCGTGGCCGCGCAGCTCGGAGGCGACCTGGTAGACGTCGCCGTCGATCCGGTCCAGCAGCTCGCCGACCGGGGTGGCCTCCAGCGTGGGCAGGTCCTGCCCGAACGCCACCCGGCACAGCCGCCGCCGGACGGCCGCGGACCAGTCGGCGGTCAGCCCGGCCATCAGCAGGTTGATCGCGAGGTCGGTGAAGACGGCGGCGCAGAGCGCCACCGCGAGGAGCGTGAACAGCCCGCCCGAGCGGTGCAGCAGCACCGGGCCGGCGAGCGCCGCGGCGGACGCCTGGCCCGCGGCGCCGAGCACCACCAGCACGGCCACGAGCGTCATGCGGCGCGGCGAGGTCGCCCACAGGTCGCGGAAAAGGCGCATGCTCGGTCCCTCCGGACGTGGGGTGGCGGTGCCTCCACCCTGCGCGATCCGGGCGGGGGCGCACAACGCATTTACCGAAAGGGGCGCGCCGGCCGATCCGGGGTCGCGCCGTTAACAGAAGCCCCCTGCTGTGCCAGAGGCGTTAACAGGGGACCCTTCCTTTCAGAACAGGACGGTGGCCAGGGTGCCGACCGGGCGGAAGCCGCAGCGCTCGTACACCCGGCGGGCCGGCAGGTTGAAGTCGTTGACGTACAGGCTGACGGTCGGGGCCACCCGCAGCAGCGCGTCGCGCACCACCGCCGCCATCGCCGCCGTGGCGATGCCCCGGCCGCGCCACGGCGGGGCCACCCAGACCCCCTGGACCTGCGCGGTGCGCCGGGTCACCACCGCCAGCTCGGCCTTGAACACCACCTGGCCGTCGACGAACCGGGCGTACGCCCGGCCGGCCCGGACCAGGTCGGCGACCCGCCGCCGGTAGCCGCGACCGCCGTCCTCGGCCAGCGGCGACACGCCGACCTCCTCGGTGTACATGGCCACGGCCGCCGGGAACAGCTGGTCGACCTCGCCGCCGCGCACCCGGCGCACCTGGTCGTCGGCGGCCACGGCGGGCAGCGCGTCGGTGACCAGCAGCGGCTGGTTGGGACGGACGTCGCGGGCCGGGCCCCAGTGCGCGGCGAGCCGGTCCCAGAGCCCGAGCACCGCGTCGGCCCGCCCCACGATGGACGAGCAGAGCCGCTCCTCGGCGGCGAGCAGGTCGGCGAAGGCGGCGACTGCGGGCTCCGAGGCGAGCACCGGGGTCAGGTTGCCGCCGAGCCAGCAGATCGACTCCAGGTTGCGGCGCGTGCCGTACCCGAGGATCCGCCCCTCGGCCCGCCACCAGGCCAGCCCGCGGGCCGCGACCCGCTCCGCGACCTGCGCGCCCGCGAACGGGTCCAGGTCGAGCAGCCGCTCCACCGCGCGGCGTTCCGACTCCCCCAGTTGCCGTACCGGCACCGTCAGCACGGATACCAGCCTGCCAGATCAAGCGGCCCCCGCGCGGGTCGACCAGCCGGCCGGGCCGGCGGCCCGCCGGCTCCGGACCGCCGGGCGGCCCAGCCCCGGGTCGATCTACCCGACGCTCCAACTGCTCGAGGACGAGGGCGTCATCGCGGCCACCGACGAGTCGGGCGGCGGTCGGAAGCGGTTCACCCTCACCGAGCAGGGCCGCGCCGAGGCCGGCGAGGCGGCCCAGGCCCCGCCGTGGGCCGAGCTGGCCCAGGGCACGGTCGCCAGTTGGCACGACATCCGCGACGCCGGCGCGCAGGCGATGCACGCGCTGCGGCAGGTCATGATGACCGGCACCGACGACCAGCGGGAGCGGGCCGCCCAGGTGCTCGACGAGACCCGGCGCAAGCTCTACGCGATCCTCGCCGAGTCGGAGTGATCCGGGGCCCGCACACGCCGAAGGGTGGCTGTTCGGCGCGGAACAGCCACCCTTCGGTCCGTCGGTCGCTCAGTGGACGGTGACGGTGGCCCCCGGCACCAGGTCCCGCAGGTCCTCGGGGATCTCCGCGCCCATCTCGTCGGCGATCCGCAGCGCCTCCTCGATCAGGGTCTCCACGATCTGCGACTCGGGGACGGTCTTCACGACCTGCCCCTTCACGAAGATCTGCCCCTTGCCGTTGCCGGAGGCGACGCCCAGGTCGGCCTCCCGGGCCTCGCCCGGGCCGTTGACGACGCAGCCCATGACGGCCACCCGCAGCGGCACCGGCAGCCCCTCCAGGCCGGCGGTGACCTCCTCGGCCAGCTTGTAGACGTCCACCTGGGCGCGCCCACAGGACGGGCAGGAGACGATCTCCAGGCCCCGCTCGCGCAGCCCCAGGGACTCCAGGATCGCGGCGCCGACCTTGATCTCCTCCACGGGCGGGGCCGACAGCGAGACGCGGATCGTGTCGCCGATCCCCTCGGCCAGCAGCGCGCCGAACGCGACCGCCGACTTGATCGTGCCCTGGAACGCCGGGCCCGCCTCGGTCACGCCGAGGTGCAGCGGGTAGTCGCACTGCTCGGCCAACTGCCGGTACGCCCGGATCATCACCACCGGGTCGTTGTGCTTGACCGAGATCTTGATGTCCCGGAAGCCGTGCTCCTCGAACAGCGAGCACTCCCACAGCGCCGACTCGACCAGCGCCTCGGCGGTGGCCTTGCCGTACTTGGTGAGCAGCCGCTTGTCCAGCGAGCCGGCGTTGACGCCGATGCGGATCGGCACCCCCGCGTCCCCGGCCGCCCTGGCGATCTCCTTGACCTTGTCGTCGAACTGCCGGATGTTGCCCGGGTTCACCCGCACCGCCGCACACCCGGCGTCGATCGCGGCGAAGACGTACTTCGGCTGGAAGTGGATGTCGGCGATGACCGGGATCTGCGACTTCTTCGCGATCGCCGGCAGCGCCTCCACGTCGTCCTGCGACGGCACGGCCACCCGGACGATCTGGCAGCCGGACGCGGTCAGCTCGGCGATCTGTTGGAGGGTGGCGTTGACGTCGGCGGTGAGGGTGGTGGTCATCGACTGCACCGACACCGGCGCACCCCCGCCGACCGGCACCGGGCCGACCATGATCTGGCGGCTGGCCCGACGCGGGGCGAGCGCGGGGGGCGGCACGACGGGCATACCGAGACTGACAGCGGTCACTTCAGGCACTCACCTTGAGAAGAGCGTGATCGGGTTGACGACGTCCGCGGTGACGGTCAGCAGCGTGAACACGCCGCCGATCAGGATCACCGCGTACGTGATGGGCATGAGCTTGAGGTAGTCGACGCGGCCCGGGTCGGGGCGGCGCAGGCGCGCGTAGACCCAGGACCGGGCGCGCTCGAACCAGGCGATGGCGATGTGCCCGCCGTCGAGCGGCAGCAGCGGCAGCAGGTTGAACACGCCGATGAAGAAGTTCAGCGAGACGAACAGCATGAAGAACCCCAGCCAGGCGTCGTTCTCCACGAACTCGCCGCCGAGCCGGCTGGCGCCGACCACGCTGATCGGGGTGTCCACGTCCCGCTCGCCGCCGGTGATCGCCGTCCAGAGGGCGGGGACCTTCTGCGGGATCCGCTTGATCGCCTCGTACGTGCCGACGGCCATGTCGCCGGTGAAGCGGCCGGTGGCGCCGAACGCCTCCAGCGGTCCGTAGCTGACCACGGTGGGGGTCGTGAACCGGAGGCCGATGCCGAGCGCGGAGACCGGGCCGACCGGGCCCTTCGGGTCGTCCAGCGGCGGGCGCTGGGTCTCGGCGAGCACGGCCTGCGTGGTGGCGGGCTGGCCGTCGCGGACGTACCCGATGGTGGCGGTGTCGCCGGGCTTGGTCGCCCGCAGCGCGACCAGCAGGTCGCCGTAGTTGTTGATCGGGGTGCCGTTGAGCGAGGTGATCCGGTCGCCGTCGCGCAGGTTGGCCTGGGCGGCCGGGCTGGCCGGGTCGCCGGCCTGGCACGCCCGCAGGGTGCTCCCCGGCAGGATGCAGTCGTGCACCCCGATCACCGCCGGCTCCTGGCGGGCCTCGGCGTCCGTGTTCGGGAAGTCGGGGTTGGGCAGGCCGGCGGAGACCGCGATGAACCAGGTGGCGACCAGCGCGAGCGCGAAGTGGGTGATGGAGCCCGCGGACATCACGATCGTCCGCTTCCAGACCGGGTACCGCCACATCGCCCGGTGCTCGTCGGCCGGGTCGACGTCGTCGTCCTGCGGCGTCATGCCGACGATCTTGCAGAAGCCGCCGAGCGGGATGCCCTTGATCCCGTACTCGGTCTCGCCCCGCCTGAACGACCAGAGGGTGGGCCCGAAGCCCACGAAGTAGCGGGTGACCTTCATCCCGAACGCCTTGGCGGTGAGCATGTGCCCCGCCTCGTGCAGGCTCACCGAGACGAGGATGGCCAGGGCGAACAGCACCACCCCGAGCAGGTACGCCATCAAGCTCCTTCCACCGACGCCGAGATGATCTCCTGCGCGTGCGCCCGCGCCCACGACTCGGCGGCAAGCACGTCCTCGACGGTACCTGGTTCGTCGAAATCGGGAGCGGCGTCCAGCACTGTCCGCAGGGTGTCCACGATGCCGAGGAACGGCAACCGGCCGGCGACGAACGCCGCCACGCACTCCTCATTGGCCGCGTTGTAGATCGCGGGACGGCACCGCCCCGCCTCGCCGGCCGCCTTGGCCAGCGCCACCGCCGGAAACGCCTCGTCGTCCAGCGGGGCGAACTCCCAGGTGTGGGCCTTCGTCCAGTCGACGGCGGCGGCGGCGTCGGGCACCCGGTCGGGCCAGCCGAGGCCGAGGGCGATGGGCAGCCGCATGTCGGGCGGGCTGGCCTGGGCGAGCGTCGACCCGTCGGCGAACTCGACCATCGAGTGGATCACCGACTGCGGGTGCACCATCACGGTGATGTCCGCGTACGGCACGTCGAACAGCTCGTGCGCCTCGATCACCTCCAGCGCCTTGTTGACCATCGTCGCGGAGTTGATCGTGACGACCGGGCCCATGTTCCACGTCGGGTGGGCCAGGGCCTGCTCCGGCGTGACCTCGGTCAGCTCGTCGCGCCGCCTGCCCCGGAACGGTCCCCCGCTGGCCGTGACGACCAGCCGGCGCACCTCCCCCCGGGTGCCGCCGCGCAGGCACTGCGCCAGCGCCGAATGCTCGGAGTCGACAGGAACGATCTGCCCCGGCCGCGTCACCGCGGCCTTCACGAGGGGGCCGCCGGCCACCAGCGACTCCTTGTTGGCCAGCGCGAGGGTACGCCCGGCGCGCAGCGCCGCCAGGGTCGGCGCGAGCCCGAGCGAGCCGACCACGCCGTTGAGCACCACGTCGCACGGCCACTGCGCCAGCTCGGTCATCGCGTCCGGCCCGGCCACGATCTTCGGCAGCCGGAAGTCGCCGGTGGCCCAGCCGCGCCGGCTCGCCTCGGCGTAGAAGGCGAGCTGGAGGTCCTGCGCGGCCGACGCCTTCGCCACGCCGACCGCCTCGACGCCGAGTTCGAGCGCCTGGGCGGCGAGCAGCTCGACGTTGCCGCCGCCCGCGCCGAGCGCCACCACCCGGAACCGGTCGGGATTACGCCGGACGATGTCGATGGCCTGCGTGCCGATCGAGCCGGTCGACCCGAGCAGGACGAGATTGCGGGGAGAACTCACCCGGTCATTCTTCCCCAGGGTGTCTGAGAGCCGGCTGGGAGCCTCAGGTCGTGCTGTCCGGTTCCCCGACCTGGGCCTCCTCGTCTGCCTCCTCGTCGAGGAGGTCGGCCGGGTCGACGGAGAACTCGAACGGGCGCGTCATGACGAAGGTGGTGCCGGCCGCGGCGGCGGCGAGCGGCCGGTACTCCCCCTCGACCAGCTCGAACAGCGCCAGCGTCGGCACCCGGTTGCGGAGGTCGACGCGGAGGAAGAAGGGCACGCCGGCGGCGGCGTACTCGCGCGGCCGGTCGATCACGTCCTTGCGCCGGTTACCTGGCGACACGATCTCCCCGAGCAGTACGACCTGGCTGACATCCACCGCCGACCGGCCGCCACCGGAGGCCCGCAACACGGCGATATCTGGAATGAAGAGGTCTTTCCCAGAGATCAGATTGATCTCCGGATAGACCCAGAGCCCCGCTCGGCGGGCGGCACGGTGCAACAGGTAGGGCAGCTCCCGCTCGACCGACTGGTGGTCGATTCCGGCATGTGGTGTCACGATCACGCTTCCGCTCAGGACCTCGACCTTCGGGCCGTTGGTCTCCGGCAAGAGGTCGAGGGCAAGCCGCGCGGTCCACGGCTCGTCGTGCCACCGGAGCGCGTCGAACGACGGCTCGGTGGGCTGCGGCGCCGGCTCGGGCGCGAAAGCGGCCTGGGCCATCCTGGCTCACCCCCTCAGCGGAGCATCCTGCTGCCACCCAGCCTAGTCGCGCAGCCCCGATCCGCCCTGATCGCACACGGTGTCCCTCGCCAACAAGTGCGCCCGCCCTCCCGCCACCTCCGCCTCCACCAGCACCAGCGCGGGCCGGCTCACCACTTTGTCCACCAAGACCCGGGCCTCCGAGCGCCGCCGCCCTCCCCACCCGCTGCGGGCAGTCGCCGAAGCACCACCACGAACAGCAGCAGTGCGAGCGGTTAACGGGACGAACGTCAGCCGGGCGTCTAGCCGCAACGCCGCTCGGTTAAGGTCCGGCGGGTGTTTCGCAATGGTTTGTGATGATGTCGATCGCGATGGTGGCTTTGTAGCTATGCCGGTCTACGTTGGGTCCGCGGGCTTGGTACTTGGAGTTTGAG
>NZ_JBDPMC010000061.1:0-41395 GCF_039871625.1 Micromonospora sp. B11E3
CCCCCACCCCCGCCTGACCTCCGCGATCTTGCAGTTTCGGCCCCCCGACGAACGGGGCAAATGCCGCGAACCAGGGGCCATAGGTGCAAGATCGCCGGGGGAGAGGGGAGAGAGGTGCGGGGTCAGGCGCGGAGGGTGGTGGCCAGGGCGCGGCCCAGGGCGCGGCCCGAGCGCCAGGCCGTCTGGACACGGGAGGTGACGCCGAACGCGTCCCCGGCCAGCCCGATCCCGTCGGCGTCGAGGTGGTACGTCCCGTCGCCGCCGACGGTCGGCTTCGCGTACGTCCAGCGGTGCACGTGCACGTGCTCGGCCGGCTCGGGCAGGCCGAACAGGTCCCGGACCGCCTGCTCGATCGCCGGCGCGGCCCCGGTCGGCTGGGCGAGGTGCCCGGCGGCGAACTCCGGTGTGGTGTGCGCGACGAGCACCGGCGCCCCGTCGCCGCGCCGGTCGCCGTCGTCGCAGACGACGGTCAGCAGCGGGTGGTCGTTGACGAACGCGCCCCGGAAGTCGGGCCACCGCCGGCCCGGGAAGCGCAGCACCCCGGTCAGCGACGGCGACCACCGCTGGGCCTGCACGGCGGCGGTCGCCGCCGCCAGGGCCGGGTCGAGCAGCAGGGCCGCCTGGGGGCCCGGCATGGCCAGCGCCACGGCGGCGCAGGGCTCTCCGTCGACCGTCGGGCCCGGCTCGACCCCGAGCACCAGCCGGTCGACCGTGACCGGCAGCCCGGCGGCCAGGTGCTCGATCAGCGAGCGAAGCCCGCGCGGCGCGGCCCAGCGCATCGGGCCGGGAACCTCCCGCCGGCCCTGCGCCGAGTACGCCACGAACGTGTCGGTCCACTCCCGGGCCAGTCCGGCGGCCGCCCAGCCGCGCACCACCTCGGCGAAGTCCGGGTCGCTCACGGTGAAGTACGCCGCGCCGATGTCGGCGGGACGCCCGTCGAACCGCTTGCTGGCCATCCGGCCGCCGGCTACCCGGGCGCGCTCCCGGATCTGCACGGGCACGCCCGCCCGCACCAGCTCGGCCGCGCACGCCACGCCGGCGATCCCCGCACCGACCACCACAACCCGCGCCCGTTCGGCAACCACCGGGCGATGGTATGCGCGCCGGACGGATGCGCCGCTGAGCGGGGCGCGTGTCGGCCGCCCCACCGAACGCCGGTCCCTGTGGAGCTGCCCCACCTGTGCGTCCGGGCGCCGTGCCCCGTCTGTGCGGGCAGCTCCACAGGCGGCGGACCAGGCAGACCGCGCGGCGGACCAGGCAGACCGCGCGGGCCGGGCTCAGCGGCGCGTCGGCAGGCGGTGCAGCTCGACCCGGCCGAGCCGCCCCGCCACCACCTCCGCCGTCAGGTAGGTGGCGTACGGCTGCCGGCGCCGGTCCGTCGGCGAGCCGGGGTTGAGCAGGCGCAGCCCGCCCGGGGCGACGCTGTCCCAGGGAATGTGCGAGTGGCCGAAGACGAGCAGGTCGCAGTCCCCGTACGCGGCGGCGCAGCGCTCCTCCCGGCGGACGCTCGGGCCGGTCTCGTGCACCACCGCCACCCGCAGGCCGGCGAGGTCGACCCGGGCCACCTCGGGCAGCCGCGCCCGCAGCTCGGGCCCGTCGTTGTTGCCGTACACGCCGACGAGCCGGCGGGCGCGGCGCTGCAGCGCGTCCAGCAGCGCGACGTCGACCCAGTCTCCGGCGTGCAGCACCACGTCGGCGGCGTCGATCGCCGCCCAGAGCTGTTCGGGCAGGTCCCGGGCCCGCTTCGGGACATGGGTGTCGGCGGTGACCACCAGGCGCACGCCCACCATTGTCGCCCGAGCCGGGTGGGCGCGCGCCCTTCCGCGTCACGCGCCCTGGCCCTGGTTCTGCATGAGGCCGCCGTCCATGAAGTACGTCGACCCCGTGACGTAGTCGGCGTCGTCGCTGGCCAGGAAGACCGCCAGCCTGCCGATCTCCTCGGGCTGGGCGGCCCGCTTCCACGGGATGCTCTGCACCTGTTCCTCCAGGTACTTCGGGTTGTCGATCGCCTCCTGGTTGAACGGGGTGAGCACCATCCCGGGGCCGATGTTGTTGACATTGAGGTGCATCGGCGCCACCTCCAGGGCGAGGCTCTTGGCGAACTCCAGCAGCGCCCCCTTGCTGGCGTCGTAGTCGGCGCCGCCGGCCCGGGCCACCTCCTGGTGGATGGACGTGATGTTGATGATCTTCCCCCGGCCGCCCTGGTCCCTGCGGTGCCGCACGAAGCGGCGGGAACAGAAGAAGGCGCCGTACACGTTGGTCCGGATCGCCCGGTCCCAGGTCTCGGTGTCCAGGTCGGCGACGGGAATGCCGGAGGCGTCCACGCCGGCGTCGTTCATCAGCACGTCGAGGGTGCCGAACTCCGCCAGGGCCTCGTCGAACATCGCCTCGACCTGCCGCTCGTCGCTGATGTCGCCCTGCACCACCACGGCCCGCCGGCCCGCCTCGGCCACCTTGTCCCGGGTGTGGTTGGCACCGGCGTGATCATGCAGGTAGTGCACCACCACGTCGGCGCCCTCGCGGGCGAACTCGATCGCGGTCGCCTGGCCGATGCCCGAGTCCGAGCCGGTGATCAGGGCGGTCTTCCCCGCGAGCCGTCCGGTCATCGCTGCTCTCCCTCCGTACGTCCCGTACCGACGGGCACGGGCCGACGCGGACGGTCCGCGCCCTGGCGTCGCCGCTCCGCCGCGTCGGTCAGCAGGCCCGCGGCGTTGATCAGTCCGATGTGCGAGAACGCCTGCGGGAAGTTGCCCAGCTGCTCCCCGCTGACCTGGTCGATCTGCTCGGCGTACAGCCCGAGGTCGTTGACCCGCGCCGCGAGCCGCCCGAACAGGAGGTCGGCACGCTCCAGCTCCCCGGCCAGCGCCAGGCAGCCGACCAGCCAGAACGAGCAGATGACGAAGCCGGCCGGGTCGGTGTCCCAGCGGCGCAGCAGGCCGTCGCGGGACAGCGCGGCCTCGACCACGTCCATCGTCGAGCGCATCCGCGGGTCGTCGGCCGGCAGGAAACCCACCAGCGGCATGATCAGGACGGAGGAGTCCAGCTCGTCGGAGTCGAAGGCCCCCGTGTACGCGCCGAGCCGATCGTTCCAGCCCCGGCTCAGCACCGCCTCGCGTACGGCGTCGCGCGCCGCCGCCCAGCGGGCCACGTCCGCCGGGTCGCCGATGCGGGGGCCGAAGCGCACCGCCCGGTCCAGCGCCGTCCAGCACTGCACCTTCGACGACACGTAGTGCCGCTCGGCGTCCCGCGCCTCCCACATGCCGGCGTCGGGCCGGCGCCAGTCGGTGACCGCCTGGTCGGCCAGGTCGCGCAGCAGTTGGCGCACCTCCGGGGCCATCGGGTCGAGGTAGTGGCGCATCAGCCAGGCCGCGTCGAGGACCTCGCCGAGCACATCGGTCTGCCGCTGCCGCCAGGCGTCGTTGCCCACGTAGACCGGCCGGCTGTCGGCGTACCCGGAGAGGTGGTCGAGGGGATGCTCGGTGAGGTCCCGCTCCCCCTGGACGCCGTACATGATCGGCACCGGCTCGTCGCCGATCCGGCCCATCGCATGGGCCACCCAGGCGAACTGCCGGTTGGCCTCGTCCGGACAGGCCGCCAGCCACAGCGCCTGCAGGGTGAGGCTGAAGTCGCGGACCCAGACGAAGCGGTAGTCGTAGTTGCGGTCCCCGCCCAACTGCTCGGGCAGTGACGTGGTCGCCGCCGCGACGATCGCGCCGCTGGGCTGGTACGTCATGCCCTGCACCACCAGCGCGCTGCGCCGCACCTGCTCCGGGTACCGGCCGTGGTACGGGTGCAGCCCCGCCCAGGACCGCCAGCCCTCGGCCGTACCGGCGACCGTCCGCGCCGCGTCGGGAACCTGCGGCGGGCCGGAGTCGTACGTCGGGGCGTACCCGAGGGTGAAGCCGTACGACTCGCCGGCCCGGACGGTGAACCTGGCGGTCGCCTCCCCTGGTCCGTCCTCCACGGCAACGGGCACGTCGCCGCGCAGCCGCAGCCGCTCCGCCCCGGCCGTGGCGTCGACCCCGCCGTCGTCCTCCACCAGGTAGGGGGTGACCCGGCCGTACTCGAAGCGCGGCCGGTACCGCAGCCGCACCGGCACCGCGCCGGAGAGGCCCTCCACCAGCCGCGCCAGCACCCGGGGCGAGCGCAGCCCGATGTCGTGCCCCCGCGCGCCCGGCTCCAGCGCCAGCGCGTCCGTCACCGCCACCGACCCCGTCCGGGTCGTGAACACGGTACGCAGCACCAACGTGTCGTCCAGGTACGCCCGCTCGGCGCCGAAGTCGTCCTCGGGCCGGATGGACCAGTGCCCGGCGTCGTCGTCGAGCAGCCGCCCGAGGACCGACGGGGAGTCGAACCGGGCCGGACACCACCAGTTGACCGAACCGGCCCGGTCCACCAGGGCCGCGCTGCGGCCGTCGGCCAGGAAGCCGTGCTCGGCGATCCGTCCGCTGTCCACGCCGGTGCGTACCCGGCAGCCCGCCGATCAGGCGCTATGTCGGCGACATGGCGGCGTCCGCGTGCGCCGGTCCGCGCCATGTCGGCGACATGGCGGTGCCGGGCGAGGTGTTAACGCCCCGGCGGGGGCGGGAACCCGGGCGGCTGACGAAGGAGGATGCTCATGGACAGACCCTCGAGCCAGACCGCCGCCTGGCGTCCCGGGATGCCGGGCCGCGACAACCTCCCGTCCGGCCCGGGGGGCCAGCCGGCGCCGCCCGGCGCCGACGGCCACGGGCCGGAGACCGGGGCGCCCGCGGTGACGATCGGGTCGTACCCGGACTACCCGTCCGCCCAGCGCGTGGTGGACTACCTGGCCGACAACCGGTTCCCGGTGGAGCGCAGCAGCATCGTCGGGACGAACCTCACCCTGGTCGAGACGGTGCTCGGCCGGATGACCACGGGCCGGGCCGCCCTGATCGGCGCGGGCACCGGGGCCTGGTTCGGCCTGTTCATCGGGCTGCTGTTCGGCGTCTTCACCGGTGGGAACTGGGTCGCCGTGATCCTGGTGGGCCTGGTGGTCGGCGCGATCTGGGGCGCCGTGTTCGGCGCGGTGGCCCACGCCATCACCGGCGGGCAGCGGGACTTCACCTCGGCCAGCGCCCTGCGTGCCGGCCAGTACGCGGTCATCGTCGACGCGGACCTGGCCGACCAGGCCCGGCAGTTGCTGGGCCGGATGCACCTGACGCCGACCGGCGCCACGGCCCGCTGACCCGCCGCGCCGCACGGGGTCAGCCGTCGGTGGCGAGACGGGCGTGCAGGTGTTCGTCGTACCGGATGCCGTCGCCGTAGCGGTACGACTCGCGCAGCGTGCCCTCGGCGACGTAGCCGGCGCGCTCGGCCACCCGGCAGGACGCCACGTTGGGCACGGCGTGGCACAGCTCGATCCGGTGCAGGCCGAGCCGCGCGAACGCCCACCCGGTGAGCAGGGTGACCGCAGCGGTGGCGACGCCCCGGCCGCGCGCCGCCGGGACGGTCCAGTAGCCGATGGCGGCGTCGCCCTCCTGGACTCGGACGCGGTGCAGGGAGATCGAGCCGAGCGGCACCTCCCCGGTCGGGTCGGCGACCGCGAGCGAGACGTGGTCGCCGGCGGACCAGTCGGCGCGCCGGCGGACCCAGCCCAGCGCGCCGGGCAGGTCGACCACCTCGGGCGACGGGTTCCACCGGGCCAGGGCCGGGTCACGCAGGGCCGCCAGCACGGCGGGGGCGTCCGCGTCCCGCCAGGGGCGCAGCAGCAGGCCGGGGGCGGCGAGTTCGAACGGGTCCACGAGGCAGCAGTGTGGCACGCCCGCGAACCGAGCCGCCCCCGAATGTTCGGTGGATGCTTCAAATCCGAATGTCCCCCGCCGGTTATGACGGTTGTCGCGCCGGTCACACCGGACGTCGAGCACTAGTTAAATTTTGAAGGAATGCTACTGTGGGCGCGTGACCGAGAGCTTGGACGCGGAGCGGATGGCCTGCTGGCGCGCGTACATCGAGTCGAGCCAGCGGCTGTTCACGCGCCTGGAGGACGACCTCCGGGCCGACAGCGAGCTGAGCTTCGCCGACTACCACGTGCTGGTCCTGCTCTCCGAGGCGCCGGGCCAGCGGCTGCGCATGGGTGAGCTGGCCGGCCGCCTGGTCTTCTCGCCGAGCCGGCTGACGTACCAGGTCTCGTCGATGCAGCGGCGGGGCCTGGTGGCCCGGCAGTCCTGCCCGCAGGACCGCCGCGGCAGCGAGGCGGTGCTCACCGCCGCCGGGCTGCTGGCCCTGCGCGAGGCCGCGCCGCACCACCTGCGCTCGGTGCGCGCCCACCTGATGGACGACCTCGACGACGCCGAGGTCGCCTGCCTGACCCGGGTCTTCGAACGCCTCGGCCGGCGGCTGCGCCCCGACCGCGACGACTCGTCCACCCACCCCGAGTAAGGAGTCCCGAGATGCCCGCCATCACCGTCGACGACGTCCTCGTCCTGCCCCGCCTGCCCCGGCTCGACGAGTCCACCAGCTACCGGCCGGTCCGCCGGCTCACGACCGCCCCCAGCGGGTACGAGGGTGAGGGCTTCCCGGTGCGCCGGGCGTTCGCCGGGGTTCCGATGCACGAGCTGGACCCGTTCATCCACCTCGACCAGATGGGCGAGGTCGACTACGCCCCCGGGGAGCCGAAGGGGACGAGCTGGCACCCGCACCGCGGCTTCGAGACGGTCACCTACATGATCGACGGGATCATGGAGCACCAGGACTCGACGGGCGGCGGGGGCACCATCACCGACGGCGACACCCAGTGGATGACGGCGGGCAGCGGCCTGCTGCACATCGAGGCCCCACCGGAGCACCTCGTCGTCAGTGGCGGTCTGTTCCACGGCCTCCAGCTCTGGGTCAACCTGCCCAGGGTGGCGAAGATGAAGCCGCCGCGGTACCAGGACATCCGCGGCCGGGAGGCGGCGCTGCTCACCACGCCGGACGGCGGCGCGCTGATCCGGGTCATCGCGGGCGAGGTCGCCGGGCACCGGGGGCCGGGCTCCACCCACACCCCGATCACCATCGCCCACGTCACGGTGCAGCCCGGCGCGGAGCTGAGCCTGCCGTGGCAGCCGGACTTCAACGCGCTGGTGTACGTGCTCGCCGGGCGCGGCACGGTCGGCGCCGACCGGCGGCCGATCCACACCGGGCAGTTGGCCGTGCACGGCGCGGGCGACGCGCTGCGGGTCACCGCCGACGCGCGGCAGGACTCGAACGCCCCGGCCCTGGAGCTGTACGTCATGGGCGGGCAGCCGATCCGGGAGCCCGTGGCCCACTACGGGCCGTTCGTGATGAACACCCGCGAGGAGCTGATCCAGGCGGTCGAGGACTTCCAGGCCGGCCGGCTCGGGGTCATCCCGACCGGGCGGATGCCGCACACCGGCGGGCAGGGCGACCGCGCCTGACCGACCCGACACTGGCCCCGGGGCCGCCCGCGGCGCCCGGGCCGGTCGGTCAGGAGACGGCGAAGATCCCGGCCACCCCCAGCAGCACCATCACCAGCACCGCCACCAGCGCGCCGCGCTCGCTCTCCACCGGCTGTTGGCGGTACTCGGTCACGGCATCGGTCGTCTCGGCGGGCATCGTGCGGCCTCCTCGGGTGCGCGTCGGGGTACGGGTGGGGTGTCGGGCACGGGCCGTCGGCCGGCTGACCGGGGGTACCGGTCGGCGTGCGGTCCGTCCACCGGGGTCCTACGGTGAGGACGTTGTCGACCTCGGGAGGAGCGTGCCCATGCGGGACTGGTTTCTCGCCGCACCGGAACGCGCCAACCCGGCCTCTGAGTTACCCGTCTGGACGGCCGGAAACCTCGCCGAGCCGCTCATTCACGGCGCCGCGTACTTCGACCGGCTGGTGGACGAGGTGGGGGCGCTGGGCCCGGGCGACCACCTGTTCTTCACCGACTGGCGGGGCGACCCGGACGAGCTGATGCGCCCCGGCGGCCCGACGGTGGCCCAGCTGTTCAGCCGGGCCGCGCAGCGCGGCGTGGTCGTCAAGGGCCTGGTCTGGCGCTCCCACCTCGACGCCCTGTCGTTCAGCGAGGCGGAGAACCGCAGCCTCAGCGAGGCCGTCTCCGCGGCCGGCGGCGAGGTGCTGCTCGACCAGCGGGTCCGCCGGGGCGGCTCGCACCACCAGAAGCTGGTGGTGCTGCGCCATCCCGGCGCGCCGGAGCAGGACGTCGCCTTCGCCGGCGGCATCGACCTGTGCCACAGTCGTCGGGACGACGCCGAGCACCGCGGCGATCCGCAGGCCGTGGCGATGTCGCCCCGGTACGGCGCCCGCCCGCCCTGGCACGACGTGCAGCTCGCGCTGCGCGGGCCGGTGGTCGGGGCGCTGGACACGACGTTCCGGGAGCGGTGGACGGACCCGACGCCGCTGGACTCGGAGAACCCGCTGGCCTACCTGCGGGACCGGCTGCGCAGCGCGGACCTGCGCCCCGACCCGCTGCCCGAGCAGCCGGCCGACCCGCCGCCGTGCGGGCCGCACCGGATCCAGGTGCTGCGCACCTACCCGGTGGTGCGCCCGCGTTACCCGTTCGCCCCCGACGGCGAGCGGACGGTGGCCCGCGGGTACGCCAAGGCGGTCCGCCGGGCCCGGCGGCTGATCTACCTGGAGGACCAGTACCTCTGGTCGACGGAGGTCGCCGACCTGTTCGCCCGGGCCCTGCGCGACAACCCGGACCTGCACCTGGTGGCCGTGGTCCCCCGGCACCCCGACGTCGACGGCCGGTTCGCGCTGCCGCCGAACCTGGTCGGCCGGGAGCAGGCGGTGGCGCTGTGCGACAGGGCGGCCCCCGACCGGGTGCACGTGTTCGACCTGGAGAACCACGCGGGCGACCCGGTCTACGTGCACGCGAAGGTGTGCGTGGTGGACGACGTGTGGGCGAGCGTGGGCAGCGACAACTTCAACCGCCGGTCCTGGACCCACGACAGCGAGCTGTCCTGCGCGGTGCTCGACGACACCCGCGACGGGCGGGCGCCGGCCGACCCCGCGGGGCTGGGCGACGGGGCCCGACGCTTCGCCCGGGAGCTGCGGCTGCGGCTGCTGCGCGAGCACCTCGACCGGGACCCGGACGGCGGCGAGGACGACGACCTGCTGGACCCGGCCGCGGCGGTGCGGGTGATCACGGCGGCCGCCGACGCGCTCCAACGCTGGCACGACTCGGGCCGGGTGGGGCCCCGGCCGCCGGGGCGGCTGCGCCCGCACCGCCCGGATCGCCTGCCCTGGTACACCCGCGCGTGGGCGCTGCCCGCGTACCGGCTCGTCTACGACCCGGACGGCCGGCCGCTGCGGGCGCGGCGGGCGGGCGCCTGGTGACCGGCCTGGGCGCCCGGGGCGCGGCGGCCGGCGGCCGGCGGGGCGACGGCGCTCTCCCCGCCCGGGTACGCGAACGAGGCGCGCGGGGAGTAGAAGCCGGCGGTGATGAGCAGCGGGTTGGCCGGGCGTAGCGGATAGACCGGGTGGTCCCGGTCGAGGAAGTCGACCGACTCGACCTCGAACGGGCTCACCGGCTCGGCCACGTACGGGTAGACGCCGCTGACCAGGCGCCCGTCCCGGGCGGCGAGGTAGCGGTGGTGGCCGTTGAGGACGACGTGGCCGGTCTCGCCGACGTGGACCCGTACGCGGATCAGCGGCACCCCGTCGACCTCGGTCTGCGTCATCAGGGTGCCGCCGTGCTCCGTGAGCCGGGTGCGGCCGTCCGTCGCCGGGGCACCACGGGCGGCGGCGTACCGGCGAACCTGGGGCTCGGAGCAGAGGTAGTGGGTCCACCAGCCGGCGGGCACCGCGCCGCCCGGGGCGTCCAGGCCGGCCAGCGACACCCCGAGGTACGTCAGCGAGTACGCCCCGACGCCGGAGGTCTGGGCGTCGTCGTCGACCACGTACTGGTTCATGAAGACCTGGTGGTCGGCGCGGGCGCACAGGCCGGGCGGCAGCAGGGCGGCCGCCGCGTCGGGGTCGGCCGGCAGCCAGCGGAAGTAGAGCATGCGGCTGTGCACGACGAGATGCGGGTCGGCGGGGTCCAGCACGATGCCCTCCGGGCCTGGGAGTGTTCCCAGCGACGGTACGGAACGTCCCGTCGAAGGGACAACCGCAGAGATCTGACAGCGGGGTCGCCTGCCGGGTTCGGGATCGACGGACAGGCCCGCGGGCATCGGCCGATCGGCCGACGCATGGCCGTTCCTACAGCCCTGCCGCCCGGGCCGAACCGTCGGGGCGGCAGGGCCGGCCCGGGCCGAGACGCCGCCCGGTCGCAGCCGGCGGCCGGTCACCCGGCCCGGCTCGCGGCTCCGGCTGGCCCCAACGACGGGGTACGATCAGCCACCCGAAGCCGTAATCACGATCACAACTTCCGCTTTCCGCGCCCGATTCAGGGTTTTTGTTCGCAAAAACGTCTTAAGTGCATCGTACTTTCGGCTAGATTTCCTAGGACCGACGGGGCTAAGGTGAGTCCCGAATGGCCCATACGAAGCTAAACCAGAGCGTCACGTCTTTTCTCCGCGGACGAGGTGCAGGGAGGACCACCCATGACCGCGCACACCATCAGCGGGCGGACGACAGCACCGTCCACCACCGGGAAGCTCGACCCGCGGGCCCTCAGCGACAGCGCCACCGACCTCCTCAACGCGATGGCCGCGCTGCCCGCCAACCACCCGTCGCGCGCCGCGCTGCGGGACCGGGCGATCGAGGCCTGGCTGCCGCTGGCCAACCACCTGGCCCACCGCTACAGCGGGCGGGGCGAGCCCACCGACGACCTGGCGCAGACCGCCGCGGTCGGCCTGATCAAGGCCATCGACAAGTTCGACCCGTCCCGCGGCGTCGACTTCGCCGGCTACGCGATCCCGACCATCATCGGCGAGCTGAAGCGGCACTTCCGCGACCGCACCTGGGACATCCGGGTGCCCCGCCGCCTCCAGGAGCTGCGGCTGGCCATCTCGGACGCGAACAGCTCCCTGCTGCAGACGCTGGGCCGCTCCCCGACGGTCGCCGACATCGCCGCCCACCTCAAGATCACCGAGGAGGAGGTGCTGGAGGGCCTGGAGGGCGCCCGCGCGTACAACGCCGTGTCGCTGTCCACCCCGACCGGCGACGGCGACCGGGCGACCGAACTGGGCGACATGCTCGGCGGCGAGGACGGCGAGTTCGAGCTGGCCGAGCTGCGGGTGGCCCTCGGCCCGGCGCTCGCCACGCTCGACGAGCGCGAGCAGAAGATCCTCACGCTGCGCTTCTACGGCAACCTGACCCAGTCGCAGATCGCCGACCAGATCGGCGTCTCGCAGATGCACGTGTCCCGGCTGCTGGCTCGGGCGCTGACGAAGCTGCGCGGGCAGCTCGACGGCACGTACTAGGCAACGGCGGGCGACCCGCCCGGCCCGCGATCGGCGGCGGCCCCCTCGCGTCCCCTCGGACGCCCGGGGGCCGCCGCCGTCTCGGCGTCAGGCTGCCGGTCCCCGTCCCGGCTTCCGGCTCACCGCCGGGCGGTCGCCTCCGGCCCGGCGGGCGCGGGCGCCACCTGCCCGGCGGGCGCGGGACCCGCGTGGCCGGCGGACGCGGGCGCCGCGTGGCCGGCGGGCGCGGGACCCGCGTGGCCGGCCGGCGCAGGCGCCGCGTGGCCGGCCGGCGCGGGCGCCGGGGCCGCGAGCAGGGCCGCCGCCTCCGCGCCCAGTCCGATCCGGGCGTACACGTCCGGCCGGGTCGCGCGCAGCAGCAGCGCCCAGAGCACCCCGAGCAGCGCCAGCACCGGGTACGCCGCCGGGACGGCCCAGCGCAGCGGCGAGTCCGCCGCGACACCGAGCAGGACGGCGAAGTCGCCCACGGCCACCACGCCGATGGCGACCAGGCACACGGTCGCGAGCCCCGGGGCCACCAGCCGCTGCCACGGCCCCTCCCCGGCCGGGTGCCGGGCGAAGTACGCGAGCACCGCGATCGAGGTGACGGCGATCAGCAGCAGTACCCCGAACCCGCCGCCGGCGCTCGCCCGGTAGAACAGTTCCAGCACCGGGTCCCCGCCGTGCACCGCGTACAGCAGGATCACCGCCAGGCCGAGGGCGCTCTGCGCGAGCGACGCCACCCGGGGCGAGCCGGTACGCGGCGCGGCCCGCCCGAACGCGGCCGGCAGCACCCGTTCCCGGCCGAGCGCGAACGCGTACCGGGCGGTGGCGTTGTGGAACGAGATCATCGCGGCCAGCAGCGAGGTCACGAACAGCACCTCCCCGACGGCGACGGCGGTGTCCCCGAGGTGCTTCCCGGCCAGGTTGAAGATCAGCCCGAGGCCCTGCTCCCCGGCCTCCGCGGCGATCCGCTCCGGCCCGGTGGCCACGGTCATCGTCCACGAGGACAGGGCGTAGAGCGCGGCGACGAGCGCCACCGACAGGTACGTGGCCGCTGGGACGGTGCGGCCCGGGTCCCTGCTCTCCTCGCGGAGCAGCACCGCGGACTCGAAGCCCACGAAGCCGATCATGGCGAGCACGAGCAGCGCGCCGGCCCCGGGCACGAGGAGGCTGTCCGGTGACAGGGCGGTGAGGCTCGCCGTCCCGCCGGCCGGGTCGCCGAGGTGCCCGAGGTCGAACGCCAGGATCACCACGACCTCGGCGGCCAGCAGCGCCGCGAGCACCAGGCCGTTGACCCGGAACAGGCCGAGCGTGGCGACCAGGGCCCAGCTGGGCAGGGCCAGCAGCCACCAGTCGGGGGTGATGTCGAACAACCGGTCCAGCACCGGGGCCGCCGCCGCGCCGATCGCGCCGTACATGCCGATCTGGAGGGCGTTGTACGCCAGCAGGGCGACCCAGGCCGCGCCGACGCCGGCGGGCCGGCCCAGCCCCCGGGAGACGTACGCGTAGAAGGCGGCCGGGTTCTCCACCCGGCGGGACATCGCCACGTACCCCACGGAGAACAGGGCGAGCACCGCCGCGACCGCGAGGAACGCCAGCGGCATGCCCGTGCCGCCGGTGACCGCGTACCCGGTGGTGACCAGGCCGGCCAGCACGGCCAGCGGCGCCGCCCCGGACAGCACGAAGAGGACCACCGACGGCACGCCGAGCCGGCCGCGGGCCAGGGCGACGGAGACGCCGCCGGATCTCCCGGGTGTCGCCGTGGGGGGCATGGGGGCGGCTCCGATGGTGAGGCGTGGGTGCGGAAGGCGGACGGTCAGGGAATGCCGCGCAGCACCGCGGCGCCGACGGCGGCCTCGGTGTGGGCGACCAGCTCCCGCAGCGGCGGCGGCAACGCCGGGACGAGGACGTCGAGCCGGTGGTGGGCGCTCGGGTCGACGCTCCACAGCAGCTCGCGGGTGAGGCCGGCCGCGCAGACCAGGCCGAGCAGCAGCGCGTCCGGCGCCGTCGGCGGTGCCGGCCGGTCCAGCAGGGCGCGCAGCCGGGTGGCCGGCCAGGCGACCGCGTTGAGGTCGAGCGGGACGTACGTGACGGTGGTGCGCAGCAGCCGCCGGCTCTCCCGCGGGCTCAGCACCCCGGCGCGGGCGAGCCGCTGGGCGACCGACGCCGCCGCGCTCCGGGCCAGGATGCCCAGCCAGGTACGGACGGCCTGGGGCTCGGGCTCGCCGACGAGCTGGTCCAGCACGGTGTGGGCGAGGTCGTCGGCGGGCGGGCGGCGGTCCACCACGGACACCTGTCCGCCGGAGACGGCGATCTGTCCGAGCAGGACCAGCTCACCGAGCAGGCCGGCCGCCAGACCGATGCCGGCCGCCGTCGGATGCAGCTTCGCCCTGCCCCGGCTGTCGTCGTGGGAGATCAGGTAGAACTCGTCGGCGATGAGCACCGAGCCTCCCGATCGACCGTCCACAACTGACGGGGTGAAAGGATGCCCGGCGGCCGGCTGCAACGCAACTCCCGTTTTGACCGGTTGCACTCCGTGCTCGCACGACCTGCGGATCTTGGCGTGACAGACTCGGAGGGTGACCGCGAGCCCGACCGTCCGCCGCCGCCGCATCGCCCGCGAGCTTCGCCAGTTGCGCGAGCGCGCCGGGATGACCCTCGATGTCGCCGCGCGCCAACTGGACATGTCCAAGAGCAACCTGTCCCGCATCGAGACCGCCCAGATCGGAATCAAGCCCCGGGACGTCCGCGCCGCGCTGGCGCTCTACCAGGTCACCGGCTCCGACGCCGAGGCGTTGATCGAGATCGCCCGGGGCGCCCAGCAGCGCGGCTGGTGGCAGAACTACAGCGACGTGCTGCCCGAGTGGTTCGAGTTCTACGTCGGGCTGGAGGCCGAGGCCGCGTCGCTGCGGACGTACGAGGCCGAGGCCGTGCCGGGGCTGCTGCAGACCGAGGCGTACGCGCGGGCGATCTACCGGGTGACCGCCGGCGAGGAGGGCGTCGAGCGCAAGGTCGCCGCGCGGCTGCACCGGCAGAACGTCCTGCACCGGGAGAACCCGGTCGAGCTGTCGGTGGTGCTGAACGAGGCCGTGCTGCTGCGTCCGGTCGGCACCCCGGCCGGGATGGCCGAGCAGTTGGCTCACATCGGCCGAGTGGCTCGACTACCCAACGTGACGGTGCAGGTACTTCCGTTCTCGGCCGGCGGCCACCCGGCGATGACCACGCCGTACGTCATCCTGAGCTTCCCCGACGCCGCCGACGCGTCCGTGGTTTACCTGGATAACCTCACGATGGGGCTGGCTCTGGAGGGTGCCGACCACGTGCGCGGGTATAGCCTGTTGCACGAGAAGCTGTGCGCCATGGCGCTGTCTCCGGCGGACTCGTTGGCCCGCTTGGAGGAGGCTTCTCGTCACTTCGCGTGACGCCTTGCGGCACGCCAGGAGAAGACGAGAGGTACGGCATGACCGCGCTCGACCTGTCCCGGGCGGCCTGGCGCACCAGCAGCCGCAGCAGCGGCAACGGCAACTGCGTCGAGGTGGCCCCGGCGGACGGCAGCGTCGCCGTCCGGGACTCCAAGGACCGTTCTGGTCCCGTGCTGGTCTTCCCCCCGTCGGCCTGGGCCGCGTTCGTCGCCGGCCTCGACGCGGTACGCCCCGACTGACGCTCCCGGGGCGCGGTGCGAGAGTAGGACGGTGCTCGCCGACGTACCCCTCGACCTGCCGGTCCGGCCCGCCCTGCCCGCGCTGCTCGACGCGCTGCGCGCGGCCGGCGGCGCGGTCCTCGTCGCGCCGCCCGGGACCGGCAAGACCACCCTCGCCCCGCTGGCCTTGGCCGGGGAGGTCGCCGGGCGGGTGGTGATCGCCCAGCCGCGCCGGGTGGCCGCCCGCGCGGCGGCGCGCCGGATGGCGGACCTGCTCGGCGAGCGGGTCGGCGAGCGGATCGGGTACGCGGTGCGCGGCGAGCGGCGCGTCGGCCCCGCCACCCGGGTCGAGGTGGTCACCACCGGCCTGCTGGTGCGCCGCCTGCACCACGACCCGGAACTTCCCGGCGTCGGCGCGGTACTGCTCGACGAGTGCCACGAGCGGCAGCTCGACGCCGACCTGGCGCTCGCGTTCACGGTGGAGGCGCGCGCGGCCCTGCGTCCCGACCTGTGGCTGCTGGCCATGTCGGCGACGCCGGACGCGGACCGGTTCGCGGCGCTGCTCGGCGCGGACGGCGTACCGGCCCCGGTGGTCCGGGCGCCGGCGGCGCTGCACCCGGTGACCCGGATCTGGGCCCCGCCGCCGCGGCCGGCCCCGGTGACCGCGTCCGGCCGGGTCGCCCCGGCGCTGCTGGACCACGTCGCGGCCACCGTCCGTCGGGCCCTGCGCGAGCGCGCCGGGGACCTGCTGGTATTCCTGCCCGGGGTGGGTGAGATCGCCGCGGTCGCGGGCCGGCTGGCCGACCTGCGCAACGAGGTGGCCCTGCTGCCGCTGCACGGGCGGCTGCCCGGCGCCGAGCAGGACGCCGCGCTGCGCCCGGCCGACCGGCGGCGGGTGGTGCTGGCCACGGCCGTGGCGGAGAGCAGCCTGACCGTGCCCGGAGTGCGGGTGGTGGTCGACGCCGGACTCGCCCGGGTGCCGCGGGTGGACCTGGCCCGCGGGCTGGGCGCGCTGGTCACCGTGCCGGTGTCCCGGGCGGCGGCCACCCAGCGGGCCGGCCGGGCCGGCCGGGAGGCCCCCGGGCACGTCTACCGGTGCTGGTCCGAGGCGACCCACGAGCGGCTGGCCGCACAGCCGGAGCCGGAGATCGCCACGGCCGACCTGACGGGGTTCGCCCTGGAGCTGGCGGCGTGGGGCGACCCGGACGGCACCGGCCTGGCCCTGCCCGATCCGCCGCCGGCCGCGGCGCTGACCGTCGCCCGGGACACCCTGCGGGGATTGGGCGCGGTGGACGCCGAGGGGCGAATCACCGACCGGGGGCGGGCGATCGCGGGCGCGGGGGCGCATCCCCGGCTGGCCCGGGCACTGCTCGACGGCGCCGCACGGGTGGGCGCCGTCCGGGCCGCCGAGGTGGTGGCGCTGCTGGCCGAGGAGGGCGTCGCGGGGCCGGGCGACGACCTGACCGCCGCGTGGCGCCGGCTGCGCGGGGGCGCGGACGGCGCCGCCACGGCCCGCTGGCGTGCCGAGGTACGCCGGCTGCGCGCGGCCGTGGACGACGCTGCCCGGGACCCGGCCGTCCGCTCAGGCCTCGCCTCGGCAGCGGCTGACACCGTGCGCGACGGCCCCTTTGCTCTGCACCCACCGACGCGGCGGCCCCCCACCGAGCCACGAAGCGACGACCCACGACACACCCACCCACGACACGACCACCCGCAACGCGACCACCCACGACGCGACCACCCGCAACGCGACGATCCGCGACGCGACGATCCGCAACGCGACCACCCACGACGCGACCACCCACGACGCGACCACCCGCGAAGCGACGATCCAGGCCACCTGCCCGACGATCTCGCCGCCGCGCTGCTGGTCGGCCTGGCGTACCCGGAGCGGCTGGGCCGGGCGCGCCGCGCCGGCGGGTCGACGTACCTGATGGCGGGCGGGACCGCCGCGGAGCTGGCGCCCGGCTCCGGGCTCGCCGGGTCGGCGTGGCTGGCGGTCGCGGTGGCCGACCGCTCCCCCGGCGCGCCGACCGCCCGGGTCCGGCTGGCGGCCCCGCTCGACGAGGCGACCGCCCGTGAGGCCGCCGGGCCGCTGCTGCGCTCCGGACGGGAGGTGGCCTGGGCCGGCGGGGACGTCGTGGCCCGGGAGACGGTCCGGCTCGGCGCGATCGAGCTGGCCTCACGGCATTTGCCCCGGCCCGACCCGGCGCTGGTCGCCGAGGCCCTGCGCGACGGGCTGCGCCGGGACGGCCTGGCGCTGCTGACCTGGACGCCGGCCGCGCACGCCCTGCGCGAGCGGATGGCGTTCTGCCGGCACGCGCTCGGCCCCGACTGGCCGGACGTGGGCGACGCGGCGCTGCTGGCCGGAGTGGACGACTGGCTGGGCCCCGAGCTGACCGCCGCCCGCCGCCGCGCCGACCTGGCCCGGATCGACGTGGCCGCCGCGCTGCGCCGGCTGCTGCCCTGGCCGCAGGCGGCCCGACTCGACGAGCTGGCGCCGGAACGGCTCGCCGTGCCCAGCGGGTCCCGGGTCCGGGTGGACTACACCGACCCGGCCGCCCCGGTGCTCGCGGTGAAGCTCCAGGAGACCTTCGGCTGGGCCGACGCGCCGCGGATCGCCGGCGGCCGGGTGCCGGTGCTGCTGCACCTGCTCTCCCCCGCCGGGCGGCCGGTGGCGGTGACCGCCGACCTGGCGTCGTTCTGGCGGGGCGGGTACCCGCAGGTCCGCGCCGAACTGCGAGGCCGCTATCCCCGGCACCCCTGGCCCGAGGACCCGACCACGGCCGAGCCGACCCGCCGGACGAACGCCCGCCGTTGACCCGCCGCCGGGCGGCCGTGGGACTGCGCCGACCCGGCGGGCGGCCCGGGATTGCCGCCATGTCGCCGACACGGCGGTGTCCGGCGGCCGGGATTGCCGCCATGTCGCCGACATGGCGGCGCGGCCCACCGGCGGTCAGCCCTCGGCGACCACGTCGCCGATGACCACGGTGACGTTGTCGGGGCCGCCCGCGCGCAGCGCCAGGTCGATCAGCTTGCGGGCGCAGTCGCCCCGATCCGGGCACCCGGCGAGCACCTCGGCGAGGGTGTCGGGGCGGACCACGTTCGAGAGGCCGTCGCTGCACAGCAGCCACCGGTCGCCGGCCCGGGGCACCATCGTGGCGTACGCCGGGGAGACCTCGTCGCCCTGCAACGCCTGAGTCACCACCGCACGGCGGGGGTGGCTGGCGGCCTGGTCGGGGGTGATGAGGCCCTGGTCGACGAGCATCTGCACGAAGGTGTCGTCGCGGGTGACCTGCTTGAGCACGCCCTCCCGGTGCAGGTAGGCGCGGGAGTCGCCGACGTGGGCGAGGGCCAGGACACTGCCGGTACGGGCGAACAGCAGGGCGGTCAGCGTGGTGCCCATGCCCTGCCGCTCCGGGTCCTCCTCCACCGCCTGCCGGATTCTGGCTGTCGCCAACTCGATCCCGCTCTGCAGGGCGGCGACGAGGGCGTCCTCCGGTGTCTCCAGGTCCAGGGGCCCGATCGCGTCGATCGCAATCCGGCTGGCCAGGTCACCGGCAGCCATCCCGCCCATGCCGTCGGCGACGGCGACGAGCCAGGTGCCGGCGTGCAGGGCGTCCTGGTTGCCGCTGCGGATCAGCCCGCGGTCACTCGCCCCCACGGAACGCAGCTTCAGGGTCATGGGACGCAGCCTGCCAGTTGGAGGGCTCGGTTGTCTCTAGGAGATCGCCAACCTCGTCGCGTGGCGCGGCGCATCTCACCGAAAACCCACCGCATCCGCGCCCTGCAGGATCGCGCAGTTTCCTGGAAACGGTGGCCTCCTTGGGCGCTGCCCTCTGGAGCCAGCAACTTCCCCGAAGTTGCTGCCCGCCGCGCTCGCGAGGCAGCAACTTCACCGAAGGTGTCGGAGCGGTCAGGGCGTGGGGCGGCGCATCGCGACCCGGGCGGCGGGGTCCAGGCCCAGGGCCGCCTCCGCGGCCAGCAGGGCGGCGAGCCCCGGCGTCAGCTCGGCGGGTGCCAGGGGGCGGAAGCCGCAGCGGGCGTAGTACGGGGCGTTCCACGGCACCGCCTGGAACGTGGTGAGGGTGAGCGCGGGCAGACCCCGCCCGCCTGCCCACGCGCCGACGTGATCGAGCAGCGTACGGCCGATGCGGCGGCGGGCGAAGTCGGGGCGCACGCTGAGTTGCTGCACGTGGGCGGCCCCGTCCAGCGGGTCGACCACGGCGAAGGCGGCCGGGGCGTCGGCCGGGTCGACGGCTACCCAGGCCCGGCCGGCGCGCTGGAACCGGGCCAGGGCGTCGAGGGGCAGCGGCGGCATGTCAGCGATCGCGACCATGCCGATCGCGCGGAACAGTTCGCCCGAGGCCACCTCGATCCGCTGGAGTGCCGTCAGCTCGTCGGGCCTGGCGGCCCGCACCCGTAGGGAATCCACATTCGACACCCCAGCAGCGCAACGGCCGTGGCCGCAAATCGATTTCGCCCGCCTAGGCGCCGCGGCGGCGCCGGCGCCCCGACCGCGCAGGCGCCCCAGCCATGCGGGCAACTCCACAGGGCCGGCGTTCACTGCGTCGTGCGGCGCGAGGGGACGCCCCGCCGCGGCGGCGTGCAATGGGCCGGGCCCGTCAGCCGATCTCCTCGTCGACGAAGCACCAGCGCCACTGCTCGCCCGGCTGGATGGAGCGCATCACCGGGTGCCCGGTGGCCTCGAAGTGCCGCGTCGCGTGCTGGTACGGCGACGAGTCGCAGCAGCCGACGTGCCCGCAGGTCAGGCAGGAGCGCAGGTGCACCCAGTCGGCGTTGCCGACGGCCACGCAGTCCGGGCACTCATCCGTCGTGTGCGGCTCGGCCGCGCCCGCCCCCGTCAGGTGCTCGCAGCTCACTCCTCCACCTTCCGTCGCAGCAAGGATTCCTCCAGGTCCAGGTCACGGTACGCCCGCACCAGCGCCTCCTCCGGAATCCGGCCGGCGTCGCGGGCCGCCCGGAACACCTCCCGCTCCGCGTCGATCATCTCCTGCCGCAGCCGCGCGTACGCCTCGGACGGGGTTTCCCGCTCGGTGCCGCCCAGCCGTTCCCAGGCCAGGTTGGTGCGGTCCTCCAGCATCCGGCGGGCCCGGTCGGCGACGGACTTGGGAACCGTGTCGGCGAGCGCGTCGAGCCGTTCCCGGGCCGCCCGGCTGGCCTGCTGCTGCACCGCCGCGGCGGAGAGCGCGTCCTGCACCGGGTCGTCGGGCGGCAGCCGCAGCCGGCGCGCGACCATCGGCAGGGTGGCGCCCTGGACGACCAGGCTCACCACGATCACCGCGAAGGCCAGCCAGATGAGCAGGGCCCGCTGGTACGGCCGGTCCCCGGCGAGCGTCAGCGGGAGGGCCAGGGCGGCGGCCAGCGTGACCACGCCCCGCATCCCGGCCCAGCCGATCACGACGGGGAACTTCACCGACGGCGCCGGGTCCCGCTGCCGCACCCGGGGCACGAGCCGGGCCAGGTAGGTCGCGGGGAACAGCCAGACGAACCGGGTCAGGAAGACGGTCAGCAGCACCGCCGCGGTGATCCCGACGAGGGAGCCGAGCGGCTCGTCCAGGTCGCGGAGCACCTCCCGCAGTTGCAGCCCGACCAGCAGGAACACCAGCCCCTCCAGCAGGAACCGGGTCAGCCGCCAGAACGCGGCGACCTGGAGCCGGGAGGCGGCCGACATCAGCAGCGGCATCCGGTGGCCGATGCCCAGCCCGGTGACCACCACGGCCACCACCCCGGAGGCGTGGATGTTCTCGGCGGCGAAGACCACCGCGAAGGGGATGATCAGCGACAGCGCGTTGTCCAGCACGGCGTCGGTGATCCGCCGGTGCAGGAAGCTGAAGACCACCACGCCGAGCAGGCCGATCACGATGCCGCCGCCGGCGGCGACCAGCACCTCCCGGGCCACCTCGCCGGCGCCGACCCCGCCGCCGGTCGCGGTGACCGCCACGATCGACACCCGCAGCAGCACCAGCGCGGTCGCGTCGTTGAGCAGGCTCTCGCCCTCCAGGATAGTGACGACCCGCCGGGGCAGCCCGACCCGCCGCGCCACCGCCGTCGCCGCGACCGCGTCGGGCGGGGCGACGATCGCGCCGAGGGCCAGGCAGATCGCGTACGGCAGGTGCGGCAGGAACAGGTGCACCACCGTGCCGACGACGAACGCGGTGAACAGTACGAGCCCCACGGCCAGCAGCAGGATCGGCCGCAGGTTCAGCCGGAACGCCGGCACCGACGTCTCCAGGGCCGCCACGTACAGCAGCGGCGGCAGGATGCCCACCAGCACCAGTTCCGGGTCGAGCCGGACGTGGGGGAAGCCGGGCAGGAAGGACAGCAGCAGGCCCAGCACCACGAGCACGATCGGGGCGAGCAGGCCGAGCCTGCGGGCCAGCGCCGCGCCGAGCGTCGCGATCGCGAGGAAGACGACGACCTCGAACAGTCCCTCCATGGGATACGAGCCTAGGCCGCCAGCCCGTCGTACCTGCTCACGCCTCCCGCAGCTTGGGCAGCACCTCGGCGCCGAACGCGTCGACGAACGCGCGCTGCTCCTGCCCGACGTGGTGCAGGGCGATCTGGTCGAAGCCCAGTTCCACGTACTCCGCCAGCCAGCCGAGGTGCCGGCCGAGGTCGGCCGAGACGTTGACCGTCGAGGTGACCCGCTCCATCGGCACCTGCTCGGAGACGGCGTCGAACAGCTCGGCCGTCTCCAGGTCCCAGCAGACCGGCGGGGCGAAGACGTTGCTGCGCCACTGGTCGTACGCGAGCGCCTCGGCCTCGGCCTGGTCGGGCGCCCAGCTCAGGTGCACCTGCAGGTGCAGGGGCCCGCGTCCGCCGGCGTCCCGGTAGGCGTCGATCATCTTCCGCAGGTGCTCGCGGGGGGCGTTGACGGTGATCAGGCCGTCTGCCCACTCGGCGCACCAGCGGGCGGTGGCGACACTGACGGCGGCGCCGATCAGCGCGGGCGGCCGCTCGGGGCGGGTCCACAGCCGCGCCCGGTCCACCCGGACCAGGCCGTCGTGGCTGACCTCCTCGCCGGCCAGGAGGGCCCGGATCACGTCCACGCACTCGCGCAGCCGGGCGGCGCGCACGTCCTTGCGCGGCCAGCCGTCGCCGGTGATGTGCTCGTTGCTGGCCTCGCCGGTGCCGACGGCGGCCCAGAACCGTCCCGGGTACATCGCGGCGAGGGTGCCGATCTTCTGCGCGACGATCGCCGGGTGGTACCGCTGGCCGGGCGCGGTGACCACCCCGAAGGGCAGCCCGGTGGCCTGGAGCGCGGCCCCGAGCCAGGACCAGGCGTACCCGGAGTGCCCCTGGCGGGCGCTCCACGGGGAGAAGTGGTCGGACGACATGGCGGCGTCGAAGCCGGCGCGCTCGGCGTGGACCACCGCCTCCAGCAGCCGGCCCGGGTGGATCTGCTCGTGCGAGGCGTGGAGGGCGAACACCGTCATGGGCGCACTCCGTACCCACGCCCCCGCCCACCCATGCCTGCGCGCGGCTACTCGGCGTGCGCGCCCGCCCCCGCCGACGGCGCGCCCTCGCCCACCCAGACGGTCTTGGTGTTGCAGAACTCGCGCATGCCCAGCGCGGACAGCTCGCGGCCGTACCCGGAGTTGCGCACCCCGCCGAACGGCAGCTCCGGGAACGACGTGGTCATCCCGTTGACGAAGACGCTGCCCGCGTCCAGGTCGTCGGCGAAGCGCTCCTGCTCGGCCGGGTCGGTGGTCCAGGTGTTGGAGCCCAGGCCGTACGCCGTGCCGTTGGCCACCTCGACCGCCTCGTCGTACGACGACACCCGGAACAGGCCGGCGACCGGCCCGAACACCTCCTCCGACCACATCCGCATCCCCGGGTGCAGGTCGGCGACCACAGTCGGCGGGTAGAACCAGCCGTCCCCGGCGGGCAGTTCGCCGCCGCAGAGCACGCTGGCCCCCTTGTCCGCCGCGTCCCGCACCTGCCCGTCGACCTCGTCGCGGCCCCGCTCGGTGGCCAGCGGGCCGACGTCGGTGTCGGCGTCCATCGGGTCGCCGACCCGCAGGGCGGCCATGTTCGCGACGAACCGCTCGGCGAACGCGTCGTACACGTCGGCGTGGACGATGAACCGCTTGGCGGCGATGCAGGACTGGCCGTTGTTCTGGCAGCGGGCGGTGGTGGCGACCTCGGCGGCCCGGTCCAGGTCGGCCGAGGGCATCACCACGAACGGGTCGCTGCCGCCCAGCTCCAGCACGGTCTTCTTCAGGTTCCGCCCGGCGCTGGCGGCGATGGACCGGCCGGCCCCCTCGCTGCCGGTGAGGGTGGCGGCGCGGACCCGGGGGTCGGCGAGGATGCGGTCGACGGCCTGCGAGCCGACGAGCAGGGTGGTGAACGCGCCCTCGGGGAAGCCCGCCCGGCGGAACAGGTCCTCCAGGTACAGGGCGGTCTGCGGCACGTTGGACGCGTGCTTGAGCAGGCCGGTGTTGCCGGCCATCAGGGCGGGCGCGGCGAAGCGGATCACCTGCCAGAGCGGGAAGTTCCACGGCATCACCGCGAGCACCGGCCCCAGTGGCTGGTACCGCACGAACGCCCGGACGGCCTTGACCGCCCGCGCGTCGGCCGGCTCGTCGGCCAGCATCCGCTCGGCGTGCGCGGCGTAGAACCGGCACGCCGCGGCGCACTTGGTCACCTCGGCCTTGGCGGCCGCGTACGTCTTGCCCATCTCCGTGGTCATCAGCCGGGCGGTGTCGTCCCGCTCGGCGTCGAGCCGGTCGGCCGCCGCGGACATCCACCGGCCGCGCTGGGCGATCGTGGTACGGCGCAGGTCCCGGAACGCCAGGTCGGTCCGCTCGATCGCGGCGTCGACCTGCTCGTCCGACATCGGGTCGTACGTCTTGAGCACCTGTCCGGTGGCGGGGTTGGTGGTGGCGATGGGCATCTCGTACTCCTGTCACTCGAACAGCGAGTGCCGCGCGCCCGGCTGCTCCCGGTGGCGCGCGGCCCGGCGGCGCTGGATGACGACCAGGTCGACCACGGCGACGGCGGCGAGGATCGCGCAGAGCACGCCCAGCCAGGCGACACCCGCCCAGAAGGCGAGCACGGCGAAGATCACCATCGTCACCAGGCCGAAGGTGGCGAGCACGAGGCGGAGGTTGAGCGCGCTGTACGCGTGGCCCACCGTGCCGCGGCGGCGCCGGGGCTGCGATCTCGTCATCCCTGCGAGCTACCCCGGTTCGCCCGGCTTAACCGACTCGTCCCGGTGCGACCGGTACGCGGGTGTCCGCAGCGGCGGTTCGCCGCGGGCGTCCCGCTGGCTGTCCGTACGCTGCTCACAACCCTGTGCCTGACCCCGCTGATGACGTACCTGGTGCTGCCCCGGCTCACCCGGGCCCTGCACCGATGGCTGCACGGCCAGCGGGCGCCCCGGCGCGCACCCCGCTGACCGCCCAGCACCGTCCACCGCGCGTCGGTCAGGTCGTCCGACACGCGTCCTAACAGACCGGAAGGCCGAGGCTCCATCCACCGGGCCGGCACATTTTCCGGTCCGCAACCGGAATCCGGCCACCCGGTCAGGTGTGGGGGAATCCTCCCAACGCGTCCGACCAGCCAGTATGCAAACCTCTCACCACTGCTCTGCAGGCATCGCCCACACCGTGGCCACCCGGACACCCGCGGTACGGGGGAACGCCTTTCTTCGACCTGGGGGAAAGTCTCGTGACGAACCTTGACGTCTCGCTGAAAAACGCGATGCAGATCGAGGGCGCGATCGGTGTCGCGGTGGTGGACTACACCAGCGGGATGACGCTGGGCGTGGCGGGGGGAACGGCCGAACTGGACCTGACCGTCGCCGCCGCCGGCAACACCGACGTCGTCCGCGCGAAGCTGCGCACGATGGAGATGCTCAACCTCGACGACGAGATCGAGGACATCCTCATCACGCTCGGCTCGCAGTACCACATCATCCGACCGGTCACCAGCCGCAGCGGTAAGGGACTCTTCCTCTACCTGATGCTCAGCAAGAACCGGGCCAACCTGGCGCTCGCCCGCCACCAGCTTCGCAGCGTCGAGGAGCAGCTGGAGCTTTGAACGCCTCCGGAACGTACGACACCGCACTCCCCCGCCGCGTCCCGCGGACCAGCACGCTGCCCCCGGCGGAGCACCTCCCGGCATCGCTGGCCGGCAACCTCTCCCTGCCGTACGGGGCGATCGACACCGAACTCTCGGAGCTCCGGCTGCAGATCCCCGGCGTGAACGGCTGCGTCCTGGGCGGCGTGGACGGACTCCTCATCACCCACAACATGCCCGAGGGCAGCCGGCCGGAGGACCTGGCCGCGCTCGCCGCGAGCACGTTCGGGCTGGGGCGGCAGGTCGGCCTGAGCCTCGGGCAGGGGCCGTTCCGGCAGTCCACCGTCCGCAACGCAGGCGGCTACCTGAGCGTCTACGCCGTCAACAGCCAGGCGCTGCTCGCGGTGGTCGGCGAGGACGCGGTGAACGTGGCCCGGCTCCACCTGAACGCCCCCGCCGTGGCCGAGCGCCTCGCGGTGCTGCTGGGCGCCGGCGGCTGAGGCCCGGCCCACCCTCCAACTGCTCCTAGCACACCCCGGCCCCCGGCGGCGGGTTCTGCCGGAAAGCCGACAGCAGCCGGCCGCGCACCCCCGCCCGGCGCGTACGGTTACCGCGCCGTCGCTCTCCGCCGCGCAGGAGTGGGGGATCATGCCACGTCGCTGGGTCACCGCCGTCGCCTGCCTGCTGGCCCTGACCGCGCTCGCCTGCGAGAGCGGCGGGTCCGCCTCGCCCCGGCCGTCCGGCCGTCCGCCCGCGCCGGGCTCGCCGGCGGTGATGGTCGCCCTCGGTGACTCGATCAGCACCGGCTTCGGCTCCTGCCTGATGCTCACCTCCTGCCAGCGCAACTCCTGGTCCAGCGGCGACGGGCTGCGGGTGGACAGTCACTACCGGCGGCTGCTCGACCGCGACCCACGCATCCGCGGCAAGGCGTACAACCACGCCGCGCCGGGCGCCCGGGCCGCGGCCCTCGCCGGGCAGGCCGAGGCGGCCGTACGCGACCGCGCCGACTACGTCACGGTGCTGATCGGGGCGAACGACGTGTGCCGGGGCGGGGTCGAGGCGATGACGCCGGTGGCGACGTTCCGCGCCGAGGTGGACCGCGGCCTGCGGGTGCTGCGCAGGGGCCGGCCGAAGGCGCGGGTGCTGGTGGTGAGCATCCCCGACCTGTACCGGCTGTGGCAGGTCGGGCACACCGACTCCCGGGCGCTGCGGGCGTGGCGGCACGGCGTGTGCCCCGCGCTGCTGGCCGACGCGGCCTCGACCGCGCCGGACGACGTGGCCCGCCGGGCCGCCGTCCGGCAGCGCATCGACGCGTACAACGCCGAACTGCGGGCGGCCTGCCGGGCGTACGGCTCGCGGTGCCGGCACGACGGCGGGGCCGTGCACCGGGTGCGGTTCAGCCTCGACCTGGTCAACGCGCTGGACTGGTTCCACCCGAACGTGGCCGGGCAGGGCCGGCTCGCCGAGGTGACCTGGCGCGCCGCGGGCTTCGACTAGAGCGACGCCGCGGGCCTCGCCCAGAGCGCGCCGCGGGCCTCGCCCAGAGCGCGCCGCGGGCCTCGCCCAGAGCGCGCCGCGGGCCTCGCCCAGAGCGCGCCGCGGGCCTCGACCAGAGCCGCCAGGGGTCAGGGACGGCGGGGCCGCGGTATCCCGCCCGGACCCGTCGCGCGGTAGAGCTGCCGGGACCGGTCGGCGAGATCCTTGGTGGCCGACGAGTTGGCCCAGGTGCCGAGGATGATCGCGGCGCCCGGCACGACCTTCGCGAAGAGCCGCTTCGCCGCGCGTACCCCGGCCATCCGGGCCAGCCGTACGCTCAGCCGCAGCATGACCCTGCCCAGCGCGGGCTGCCCGCCGGTGCCGAAGAGCGCCCCGGCCCGCTCCCGCCCGGCGGCCACGCCCAGCGCCAGCCGGGCGGTCTCGGCGGCCTTGTGCACCCGCTGCAGCACCAACAGGTCGGTGGCCCGGTCGGGATGCTTCGGGTCGGCCCCGTACGCCGCCGCGACGTGCAGCACCATCCGAGCCTGGGTCCAGGCGAGCACCCCGACGTCGATCACCGCGCCGGGCAGGCCGGCGGCGCCGGAGACCGCGCCCGACAGCCGCGCCAGGTTGACGAACCGGCGGACCGCCTGGTCGGCCAACTCGTCGGCCGGGGCGTCCGGCCGTTCCGCCCGGGCCCCCGCCGCCCACTGCGCCGCCTCCGGCCCGAGCCTGCGCACGGCCTCCAGGGCCAGGTGCTCCGGGGCGTACTGCGGATCCTCGCGCATCCGGTCCCACAGCGTGGCCGGCGGACCCTCCGGGGCGTCCGGGGCCACCGCCGGCGGCTGCGACGCCGGCTGGGGTGCGGGGGTGGTGGGCTGGCCGTCGGCGGGGGCGGGGTCGGTCACGGGGGCTCCCGGTGGTCGGTGACGATCGGGTACGGCGGGCGCGGCGCCGGGTCAGCGCCGGCTGGACAGGCGTGTGGCGAGCTGCCTCAGCTTCCGCTGGGTCTCCGGCTTGGCCAGTTCGCGGCGTCCCCGTTCGACCAGCCGCTGCCCCTGCGGGGACCGGAGGAACCTGCTGATCCGCTGCACCAGTGCTGACATGTCGCCCTCCTGTCGGTCGCTCCTCATCATGTGTACCCGGACCCGGCAACCATCAAGCGTCCACTATGGACGATAACGGTCCGCCGGCCGACCGGGCGCCGGCCCCCGGCGGGCCGGGCTCACCTGCCCAGGAACGCGTCGACCACCTCGGTCGCCCGCCACTCGTGCTGGGCGTACGCCCACGGGTACGCGGAGACCTGCACCGCCTGGGCGGCGTCGGTGAGCGCCATGTCCTCCCACCCCGGGATCTCCCGCAGCGCGGTGAGGAACTGCCGGGTGGCGAACGCGGGGTTCATGAGCTGGCCGACCTCGCCCCACCCGCTGCTGGGCCGCTGCTGGAACAGCCCGACGGAGTCGTGGTCCCAGCCGATGGCCTGGTGCGGGTAGTTCTGCGACTCGGGCAGCACCCCGCTGGCGTAGTTGTAGAGGTTGCTCTCCTGCATCGCCGTCGCCACGGCGATGACCAGGCCCCGCCGGGGGACGCCCATCTTCCGGCCGGTCGTCACGATCGTCTTCGCGTTGATCATCTGGACGCGGGTCAGGCCGGCCACCGGGGCGGGGTCGGCGGGGCGGGCGGGCGACCTGCGGGGCGCCGGCGTACGGGTGGTGTCCGGGTCGGCCGAGGGAGTGGCGGAGGGAGTGGCGGAGGGAGTGGCGACCGGTGTGCGGGGCAGCGACCGGGACGCCGCGTCCCCACCGGCGCGTTCGGCCGCGTCGGCCGTGGATCCGGCCCGGGTGGTGGGCTGGACCGCCTCGCCCCTGGCCTGGGCGAAGGCGGCCAGGCCGAGGCAGCAGACCACACCGGTGGCCAGCGCCACCCGCGCCCAGGCCGGGCCGGATCCGGGGCGGCCGGGCAGGAGGAGGTTTCGGAGCGAGCCGAAGCGGGTACGGGACAGGCCAGCGAGGGAACTCCAGGGGCGCCGGGGGGGCGCGCTGGCAGTGGTGGAGGCTGGCCGTTCGGGCGAGGGGGTAACGTCCGAACGGCCAGTCGTGCCACCGGGGCCGTACTGGTCGTCGAGGGTGCCGTCGTCGCGCATCTGACGAGGCTAGGCAGGCCGCGCGCCGCCGGCCCAGGCAGGCGGAGTGGTGGTTCCCACAGTTTTTCATCGAAAATGCGGATATTCCATTGATCGACGGGGCACCGCCTGGCACTTCGGGCGATCCGGACGGACCTCCGCCCCTGGCCGGGGCGGACCGACCCGGGCAGGTAACGTCCCGCCGGCGACCCGCCAGGATCGCGTCCCCATACCTCCGCCGTTCGGCCGGCGTCCACTCACCCAAACAGCCGATCACGCAGGTCCCCTACCCGGTCTTCCCCTGGCCACGGCCGAGGGGTCTTCCGGCGGATCACCCCCACGAGGAATGCACGAGGATGTCGGGTACGTTCCCCGAACCGGGAGCCGTGCGCGCCACGGCTTCCGCACGCTGATCCCCAGGGAGGTCCGCACCGGTGCTCGACCCACACGAGCTCTACGAGCTCACCGACGATCTGCCCGACCTCGGACAGCCTGTCCTCATCCAGGCCCTCACCGGCTTCGTCGACGCCGGGAACGCGACCCGGCTCGCCCGTGAGCAGCTGCTCACCTCGCTCGACGCGCAGCCCGTCGCCCGCTTCGACGTCGACCAGCTCTACGACTACCGGTCGCGACGCCCGCCGATGACCTTCGTCGAGGACCACTGGACGGAATACGAGGCCCCCCAGCTCGAGGTGCACCTGCTGCGCGACGACGACGAGACCCCGTTCCTGCTGCTCAGCGGCCCCGAGCCGGACCTGCAGTGGGAGCGGTTCGTGGCCGCCGTCGCCGGGCTCGCCGCCCGCCTCGACGTCCGGCTCACCGTCGGGCTCAACTCCATCCCGATGGCCGTGCCGCACACCCGCCCGACCGGGGTGACCGCGCACGCCACCCGGCGCGAGCTGATCGCCGGCTACGAGCCGTGGCTGCAGCGCGTCCAGGTTCCCGGCAGCGTGGGCCACCTGCTGGAGTACCGCCTCGGTGAGCAGGGCCGCGACGCGCTCGGCTTCGCCGCGCACGTACCGCACTACGTCGCACAGACCGAGTACCCCGCGGCGGCGGAGGTGCTGCTCGCCTCGGTGTCGCGCAGCACCGGCCTGCTGCTGCCCCGTGACGGCCTGCGCTCCGCCGCCGAGGTCGTCCGGGTCGAGATCGACCGCCAGGTCGCCCAGACCGACGAGGCCGCCGCCCTCGTGCGGGCACTGGAGGAGCAGTACGACGCGTTCGCCCGGGGCCGGGGGGAGAAGAACCTGCTGGCCGCCGAGACCGGTCCGCTGCCCACCGCCGACGAACTCGGCGCGGAACTGGAGCGGTTCCTGGCCGAGCAGGGCCGGCCGGGCGACACCCCGGGGAGCTGATCGGGCGGGCGGGCCCGGGATGGGGCAGGCTAGGGACATGCGCCTGGCCACCTGGAACGTGAACTCGGTGAAGGCCCGCCTGCCCCGGCTGCTCGACTGGCTGGCCACCACCACGCCCGACGTCGTCTGCCTCCAGGAGACCAAGTGCCCCGACGGGGCGTTCCCGGCGGCCGAGGTCGGCGCGCTGGGCTACGAGGTGGCCAGCCACAGCGACGGCCGGTGGAACGGGGTGGCGATCCTGTCCCGGGTGGGCCTGGCCGACGTGGCGGTCGGCTTCCCCGGCGAGCCGGGCTTCCCCGAACCGGAGGCGCGCGCCATCTCGGCCACCTGCGCCGGGCTGCGGGTCTGGTCGGTGTACGTGCCGAACGGCCGCGCCCCGGACGACCCGCACTACGCGTACAAGCTGGCCTGGTTCGCCGCCCTGCGCGACGCGCTGGAGCAGGAGCTGACCAGTCCCCTGCCGCTGACGGTCTGCGGCGACTTCAACGTCGCCCCGACCGACGCCGACGTCTGGGACCCGGCGCTGTTCGTCAGCTCCACCCACGTCACCCCGGCCGAGCGGGCGGCCCTGGCGGCGCTGCGCGACCTCGGGCTCAGCGACGTGGTGCCCACCCCGATGAAGGGCCCGCACCCGTACACGTACTGGGACTACCGGGCCGGGATGTTCCACCAGAACAAGGGCATGCGGATCGACCTCGTATACGCCTCGGCGCCCTTCGCCCGGACGGTCCGCTCCGCGTACGTGGACCGGGAGGCGCGCAAGGGCAAGGGGCCCTCCGACCACGCGCCGATCGTCGTCGACGCCGAGCTGGTCCCGGCCGTCGAGCCGCTCTGACCACTAGTGTGGAGCCATGGCGGTTGTGAAGATCAACGCGATCGACGTCCCCGAGGGCGCGGGCGAGGAGCTGGAGCGCCGGTTCGCGGCCCGGGCCGGCGCGGTGGAGAACTCCCCCGGCTTCCTCGGCTTCGAGCTGCTGCGCCCCGTCGCCGGGGAGAGCCGCTACTTCGTGTACACGCGATGGGAGTCGGAGGAGGCGTACCAGGCGTGGGCGTCGGGGCCGGCGCGGGCCGCGCACGCCGGCGGTCCGGGCGGCGAGCAGCGCCGGCCGGTCGCCTCGGGCGCGACGCTGCTGGAGTTCGAGGTCGTCCAGCAGGTGCCGGGCCGGGCCTGAGCCACGCTGACCCGGCCGACCCGGCCGGCTTGGCGGGCGGGGCGCCATGTCGCCGACATCGCGCGGCCCGCGCGGCGGGACACCCCCACGTCGCCGACAACGCGGTCTCCGCGGCGCCGGGAAGCCGCCACGTCGCCGACAACGCGCGGTCCGCGCGGCCTGGCGTCCCGCGGCGCGCGGCGGGACGGGTGCGCTCACGGGAGGCGGGTGTCGACCAGCGAGGCGAAGGCGATGACGTTGTCGGCGTAGCCGGTGCGCCCGCCGACCCAGTCGCCGCCGCAGGTGATCAGCCGGAGCGCGGGCGGGCCGTCGTCGCCGTACACCCGGTCGGCGGGCAGGTCGTCCTTGCCGAAGTGCTCGACGGAGTCCACCGCGAAGACCACCACCGTGCGGTCGGCCCGGGTCACCTCGATCCGGTCGCCGGCCTTCAGGCGGCCCAGGTCGTAGAAGACCGCCGGGCCGGCCTTCGTGTCCACGTGCCCGACGATGATCGCCCGGCCCGGCTCGCCCGGGGTCGGGCCCCGGTCGTACCAGCCGGTCTGGTCGTGCTTGCTCAGCGGCGGGACGGCGATCGACCCGTCCGGGGCCTCACCGACCGGATCCACGGGCGCGGCGACCCGGATCGCCGGCACGGCCAGGCTGACCGGGCGGCTGGCGGTGAGCCTGGCGGCCCCGTCGGCGGAGGCGGTCCCCCCGCCGGTGGCCCGGTCGAACGGCCCGACCGTGCGCCCCAGCCCCGCGCCGGTGGCGAAGACGCCGATCACCACCAGGACCACGGCCGCCGGCACCGACCAGGGCCGCCGCCGTCCCGCCGGGGCGGCCGATCCGGGTACGCGCGTGGACGCCACGGCCGCCCTCACCGCCTCCCGCCGCGGCCGGCCCGGGGCCGGCGTGCCGCGAACACGCCGATCGTCACGCCGGCCACGGTCAGCGCCAGACCGCCGGGCAGCAGCAGCCCGCCGGTGGCGTCCCGGGCGGTGCCCCCGAAGCCGGTGGCGGGGCCGCGGCTGGGCCGGTGCGTCGGCCCGTGGGTCGGTGTCGGCATCCGTTTGACCACCTGGAGCATCGTGGAGGCGGTCTCCTCGTCCCGGCACTCCAGCTTGACCGGGTAGTTGCCCGGCCGGGTGCGCTCCCGCACCATCGGGGACGCGGTGAGCAGCCCCCACTGCGGCTGCACGCCGATCCGGCCGAAGGCGTCGGAGACCACGATCGCGGGCACGGAGTTGTCCCGGCAGCTCGCCCGGATGCCGACGAGGAAGCCGGCCTCCACGGTGCCGGGGGTGACCTGGACGAAGACCCGGCCGGGCGGGACAGCGCCGGGGTCGGGCTGGTCGTTGCCGGGATCGGGCTGGGCCGCGGCGGGCGCCTCCGCGGCGCGCGCGACCGCCGCAAGGGGGCCGGCGAACGCGGTGACCACGATCGCCAGCGCGGCGCCGAGGCGAGCGGCTGACCCCATGACCCCTCCCGGCGCGGTGTCGCGACGCCGGGCGGCCGCCCGGCCTGCCATACGGGATGAATCCTCTCATCCCCGGTCGTACATCACATCCGATTCGGCGCGACCGTCGCGTACGCTCGGGTCGCTGTGACTGCCATCGACCAGAACCCCACCGGAACCGCGCCCCACCTGGCCCGGATCCGCACCTTCCATCCCCGCCGCGGCCGGATGAGCGGCCGGCAGGCCGACGCCCTCGACCGGCTCTGGCCCGCGTACGGCCTGACGATCGACGACGGCCTCGCCGCGCCGGTGGACCTGGCGTCGCTCTTCGGCCGACGGGCCCCCGTGGTGCTGGAGATCGGCTCCGGCATGGGTGACGCGACGGCCGCGATGGCCGCCGACGACCCGGACCGAGATTATCTGGCGGTCGAGGTGCACACGCCCGGAATCGGCAACCTGCTCGACCTGGTGGAGCGCCGGGGCCTGCCCAACGTGCGGGTGGCCCGGGGCGACGCCCTGGATCTGGTCCGGGCGCTGCCCGAGGAGTCCCTGGACGCGGTGCACGTGTTCTTTCCCGACCCGTGGCCGAAGGCACGCCACCACAAGCGGCGGATCATCCAGCCGGCGCACGTGGCGCTGCTGCGCTCCCGGCTGGCGCCCGGCGGCACCCTGCACTGCGCGACGGACTGGGCCGAGTACGCCGAGTCGATGCGCGAGACGCTGACCGCCGACCCGGGGCTGACCGACCCGCACGGCGGGTACGCGCCGCGACCCGATCACCGCCCGGTCACCCGGTTCGAGCGCCGCGCCCGCACCGCCGGCCGCCCGGTCTTCGACCTGGTCCACCTGAAGGGAACGGCCCCTTCTTGACTCCCCTGCGGCGACCGTCCGACGAAGCGGCACGGACGTCGGCGGCCGCCCCGGTTGGCGCTGGCAGCCATGATCCAGGCACCATGGACGCGCTATGACCCTCACCGCCGCGCTGCCCGCGACCGCCGACCCCGACACCCTCTACGACGCGTTCGCCGGCTGGGCGTCCGAGCGCGGCCTCGACCTCTACCCCCACCAGGAGGAGGCGGTCATCGAGATCGTCTCCGGGGCGAACGTGATCATGAATACGCCGACCGGCTCCGGCAAGAGCCTGGTCGCGATCGCCGCGCACTTCGCCGCCCTGGCCGACGGCCGGACCACCTTCTACACCGCGCCGATCAAGGCCCTGGTGTCGGAGAAGTTCTTCGCCCTCTGCGAGGTCTTCGGCGCCGACAACGTCGGCATGCTCACCGGCGACGCCAGCGTCAACCCGGACGCCCCGGTCATCTGCTGCACCGCCGAGATCCTGGCCAACCTCGCGCTGCGCGAGGGCGCCCGGGCCGACGTCGGCCAGGTGATCATGGACGAGTTCCACTTCTACGCCGAGCCCGACCGCGGCTGGGCCTGGCAGGTGCCGCTGATCGAGCTGCCGCAGGCGCAGTTCGTCCTGATGTCCGCCACGCTCGGCGACACCACCCGCTTCGTCGACGACCTCACCCGGCGCACCGGCCGGCCGACCGCCGTCGTCCGCTCGGCCGAGCGGCCGGTCCCGCTCCTCTTCTCGTACGCGACGACGCCGCTGCACGAGACCCTGGAGGAGCTGCTGGAGACCAAGCAGGCCCCGGTGTACGTCGTGCACTTCACGCAGGCCGCGGCGTTGGAGCGCGCCCAGGCGCTGATGAGCGTGAACGTCTGCACCCGCGCCGAGAAGGACATGATCGCGCAGGCGATCGGCAACTTCCGGTTCACCTCCGGCTTCGGCAAGACCTTGTCCCGGCTGGTCCGGCACGGCATCGGCGTGCACCACGCCGGCATGCTGCCCAAGTACCGCCGCCTGGTGGAGACCCTGGCCCAGGCCGGCCTGCTGAAGGTCATCTGCGGCACCGACACCCTCGGCGTCGGCATCAACGTGCCCATCCGCACCGTGCTGTTCACCGGCCTGTCGAAGTACGACGGCACGCGTACCCGCCTGCTCAAGGCCCGCGAGTTCCACCAGATCGCCGGCCGCGCCGGCCGGGCCGGCTTCGACACCCTCGGCCGGGTGGTGGTGCAGGCGCCCGAGCACGTCATCGAGAACGAGAAGGCCCTCGCCAAGGCCGGCGACGACCCGAAGAAGCGGCGCAAGGTCGTCAAGAAGAAGCCGCCGGAGGGCTCGGTCGGCTGGGGGAGGCCCACCTTCGACCGCCTCGTCGAGGCCGAGCCGGAGCCGCTGACCTCCAGCTTCCAGGTCAGCCACTCGATGCTGCTCAACGTCATCGGCCGGCCCGGCGACGCGTTCGCCGCGATGCGGCACCTGCTCACCGACAACCACGAGGACCGGGCCGCCCAGCGCCGCCACATCCGCCGGGCCGTCGCCATCTACCGGGCGCTGCGGGCCGGCGGTGTGGTCGAGGAGCTGCCCGAGCCGGACGAGGCCGGCCGCCGCGTCCGGCTCACCGTCGACCTCCAGCTCGACTTCGCGCTCAACCAGCCGCTGTCGCCGCTCGCCCTGGCCGCGATCGAACTGCTGGACCGGGAGTCCCCCGCGTACGCCCTTGACGTGCTGAGCGTGATCGAGTCGATCCTCGACGACCCCCGCCAGGTGCTGTCCGCGCAGCAGTTCAAGGCCCGCGGCGAGGCGGTCGCCGCGATGAAGGCCGAGGGCATCGAGTACGAGGCCCGCCTCGAACTGCTCGACGAGGTGACCTGGCCCAAGCCGCTCGCCGAGCTGCTGGAGGGCGCGTACGAGATGTACCGGCAGGGGCATCCGTGGGTGGCCGACCACCAGCTCTCCCCCAAGTCCGTCGTCCGCGACATGTACGAACGGGCGATGACCTTCACCGAGTACGTGCAGTTCTACGGCCTGTCCCGGTCCGAGGGTCTGGTGCTGCGGTACCTCGCCGACGCGTACAAGACGCTGCGGCAGACCGTCCCCGAGGACGCCAAGACCGACGAGCTGGTCGACCTCATCGAGTGGCTCGGCGAGCTGGTCCGCCAGGTGGACTCCAGCCTGATCGACGAGTGGGAGCGGCTGCGCAACCCGTCCGACGTCGCCGAGGCGGCCGAGGCGCACGCCGCCCTGGACGACCGGCCGCCGGCGGTCACCCGCAACGCCCGCGCGTTCCGGGTCCTCGTCCGCAACGCGCTGTTCCGCCGGGTCGAGCTGGCCGCCCTGCGCCGCTGGGATCTCCTCGGCGAGCTGGACGCCGAGGCGGGCTGGAACGCCGACGCGTGGGCGGACGCGCTGGAGCCGTACTTCGAGGCGTACGACTCGATCGGGACCGGGCCGGACGCCCGCGGCCCGGCGCTGCTGATGATCGAGCAGGGCCCGCAGCGGTGGACGGTCCGGCAGATACTCGACGACCCGGACGGCGACCACGACTGGGGCATCAGCGCCGAGATCGACCTGGCCGCCTCCGACGAGGCGGGTGCCGCCGTCGTCCGGATCACCGACGTCGGGCAGCTGTAGGACCTCTTTCCAGGGCCGTGGAACCCTCTTTTCCAGGGGCCGTGGAAACTCTTCACAGGGGCCGTGGAAACTCTTCGCAGGGGCCGTCCGGGATGCCCGGACGGCCCCTTTCGTTCCCTGGGCGATGTCAGCCCCGTCGATTAGAATGTATGTACTAATCGAAGTCCTGACCTGGGAGGACGTCCGTGACCGCGCCCACCTCCAGCACCCTCCCGCCCTACGCCACCCTCCTCGGCTTCACCCGGTACGTCGACCGCACCGGGCCGACCAAGGCCAGCTTCGTCGGTGGCCTACGCAAGCAGCGGGCCAGCAAGCACGGGTTCAACCCGCACGGCCAGTTCGTCAAGGCGCTCAAGGCCGACATCGCCTTCCACACCGGCGGCACCCACCTCGCCCAGGTGGCCGACCTCGTCAAGCCGCGCTGGCGCCCGCTCTACCAGGCCCTCGTCCCCGGGGCGACCGCCTGGCTGCACACCCTCGGCGAGCCGACCGGCGTCGACCTGGCGCAGACCCGCGACGCCCTGGCCATGCTCGGCGACCTACCTGTCAAGATCAACCCGCACTTCGGCATCCGATACGCCGACGGCCGGGCGGAGGCCGTCCGGCTGCACTTCGACGAGGCCCCGCCGAGCGAGGAGGCCGCCCTGGCCACCCTGCACCTGATGGCCCGGCACCGGGACGCGGTGCTCCCGCACGCCGAGCCGGTCCTGGTCGACGTCCGTCGCGGCGAGGCCCACCGCATGCCCGAGGGCGCCAGGCCCGACCAGATCGAGCAGTGGCTGGCCGGCGAGGCGGCCGCCTTCCGCGCCATCTGGTCCACCGCCGCCTGACCCACCGCTGCCTGACCACCGCTGCCTGACCCACCGCCACCCACCCGCCCACCCACCCCCGCCCCCCACCCCGCGCGCCGCGCGCGGCGCGCCGCGCCCCACCGCGCCCCAAGATCCGCGCAACTTCGGTGAACATGCTGCATCGCCGCGCCGTGACCCGGCATCTTCGCTGAAGTTGCGCGGATCTTGCAGTCCTGGCAGGGGATCGAGGTTATCCACAGGGGTCGCGGAGGGGGGTCGGGGGCGGTCAGGGTTGGTGGATGGCGGTTTCTCCTCGGCGTCCCGATCAGTTGCGGGGGCGCGTCTTCCGGGGTTCACAGGTCGTCGCCCGCGGGCTGCTGACCCGGTCCGAGCTGCGCAGCCGGGCCTGGCGACCGCTGTTCAAGGACATCTACGTCGATGCGAACGTCCCTATCTCGCACCGGCTCCGGTGCGTCGCAGCCGCCCGGTGGCTGCTTCCCGACGGCATCACGATTGCCGGGCGCAGTGCGGCCGCCCTGTTCGGCGCGGGGACCGTCGATGCCACCGCCCCTCTCGACGTCCTGGTGCCCGCCGGTCGGCGCTTCGGTCCCGTCGCCGGCCTCGCCGTGCACACGGCGGCGATGACGGAAGGCGACATCCGGCAGCGCGACGGGATCCCGGTGACCACGCCGGAGCGCACCTGCTGGGACCTGGCACAGTGGCTCGGGGTCGAGGATTCGGTGGCGCTGGTGGACTGCCTTGTCCGGCACGGGCTGGTTCGCCCCGGTCAGCTGCGAGATCGAGCCCGGGCCAGCGTGGGCGTCCGGGGCTGGAAACGCATGCTCCGCGTCGCCGAGTTGGCCGACGGAGGGGCCGAGTCGCCGCAGGAGTCGCGGGTGCGGGTCCGGCTCGTGCTTGCCGGCCTTCCACGACCGGTGACGCAGTTCGTCGTGGAGCGGGACGGCCGGTTCATCGCCCGGGTCGATCTCGCCTGGCCGGAGCTGAAGGTCGCGGTCGAGTACGACGGACTGTGGCACCACGACCCCGAGCAGTTCCACCGCGACCGGCAACGCCTCAACCGCCTACTCGGCGAGGAGTGGGTCGTCCTGCACCTCACGGCAAAACGCTTCGGCACGGACTTCGACGGCTTCCTGACCGAGCTCCGCCGAGTCTTGTCCTCCCGCACCGCTCGCTTGCGCTGACGCGAAGATCCGCGCAACTTCACGGGAGCTGCTGCCCCGTCCAGTATCGAGGCAGCATCTTCCCAGAAGTTGCGCGGATCTTGAGCGGCCCCGAAGGGCGAGGCGGGTCAGGCGGTCAGGTACTTGGCCAGGTCGTCGAGGATCTTGTTGGCGGCGCCGACGCCGATGCCGGTCATCCAGACCTCGTCGGAGACCACGTACGCCTTGCCGGCCTTGACCGCCAACAGGCCCTTCCACAGGGCACCGCCGGTGACGTTGGCCTGCTCCGCGGCGGCCTTCTCGCCGTACGCGGTCACGAAGATGACGTCGCCGTCGACCTCGTTGACCCGCTCGGCGCTGACCACGTCGAAGCGCCTGTCCTCCTTGCCGGCGAGTTGCTGCCGTTCGGGGCGGCCCAGGCCGGTGTCGCCGACGACGATGCCGGAGAACGAGTCGGGCCCGTACACGCGGATCGCGCCGGGGATGAAGCGGACGATGGAGATCTTCCGGTTCGCGGCGTCGCCCAGCTTCGCACCGAACTCCTCGGCCCGCTTCTCGTACGCGGCGAGCAGATCCTTGGCCTGCTGCTCCTTGCCCAGCGCCTTGCCGTCGAGGAGGAAGTTCTCCTTCCAGGTGATGCCCACCTTGTCGGTGAACACCGTCGGGGCGATGGCGGACAGCTCGTCGTAGAACTTCTCCTGGCGGAACTTGCTGCCGAGGATCAGGTCGGGGTGCAGCGCGTTGATCGCCTCCAGGTCGGGCTCGGTGAGCACCCCGACCTCCTTGATCCCGGCCAGCTTGTCCGCGCCGAAGTACGTCGGCCAGCTCTTCGCCTGACCGGCGGTGGCGGCGCCGACCGGCATGACGCCGAGCGACAGCGCCGTGTCGATCTTGTCGGTGTCGAGGACGACGACCCGCTTCGGGTCGGCGGGCACCTTCGTGGTGCCCATGGCGTGGGTGATCTCCCGGGTCTCCCCGGTGGCGGTGCCGGCGACGGGGTCGCTCTCACCGCAGGCGGTGAGCCCGACGCCGAGGGCGAGGGCCGCGACGAGCGCGGCGGCGAGACGACGCATGGGTTTCCTTTCCGATGGTTCAACCGGCGGTCGGGCCGGCGCAGGTAGAGGCGGAGACGGCCGGCACGGAAGCGGCACCCGGAGCAGCAGCCGGCACGGAAACGGCACCCGGAGCAGCAGCCGGCACGGAAACGGCACCCGGAGCAGCAGCCGGCACGGAAACGGCACCCGGAGCAGCAGCCGGCACGGAAACGGCACCCGGAGCAGCAGCCGGCACGGAAACGGCACCCGGAGAGGCAGCCGGCACGGAAGCGGCGGCCGGAGCAGGGGCCGAGGCGGCGGCCAGGGAGGGGGACGTGAGGGCGGGCACCACGAGGGGCGCGCCGGTCACCGGGCAGGGCACGACGACGCAGTCGAGCCCGAAGACGTCGCGAACCAGCTCGGCGGTGAGGATCTCCCGGGGCGGGCCGGCGGCCACCACCCGGCCGGCGCGCATGGCGACCAGGTGGTCGGCGTACCGGGCGGCCTGGTTCAGGTCGTGCAGCACGGCGACCACGGTCCGGCCCCGCTCGGCGCGCAGCCGGTGCAGCAGGTCCAGCACCTCCACCTGATGGGCCAGGTCGAGGAAGGTGGTCGGCTCGTCCAGCAGCAGCGCCTCGGTGTCCTGGGCGAGGGTCATGGCGATCCAGACCCGCTGCCGCTGGCCGCCGGAGAGGGTGTCCACCGGGCGGTCGGCGAGCTCCGCCACGTCGGCGAGGGCCATCGCCTCGGCGACCGCCTCGGCGTCCCGCGCCGACCACTGCCGCCACCACCGCTGGTACGGCTGCCTACCCCGGCCCACCAGGTCGGCGACGGTGACCCCCTCGGGGACCAGCGGGCTCTGCGGCAGCACCCCGAGCCGCTGGGCGACCTGGCGGGTGGGCAGGTCGCGGATCGCGGTGCCGTCGAGCAGCACCGCACCCCGGCGCGGGGTGAGCAGCCGGGCCATGGTGCGCAGCAGGGTGGACTTGCCGCAGGCATTGGGCCCGACGACGACGGTGAACGCGTCGGCGGGCAGCTCGACGTCGAGGCCGTCCAGCACGATCCGCTCGTCGTAGCCGACGACCAGGTCACGGGTGGAGAGCATCGCGGCTCCTCGGGTGGTGGGATCGGCGGGCGGTCGCACGACGTCGGGACCGGGCATCACGACGTCCTCCGCCGGCCGCGCAGCAGCAGGAACATGAGGTACGGCCCGCCGATCGCAGCGGTCAGCACGCCGGCCGGCAACTGGGTGGGCGCCAACAGCCGGCGGCCGGCGAGGTCGGCCAGGACCAGCAGCAGCGCGCCGAGCAGGGCGGAGCAGAGCAGCGGGGGGCGCTCGGCCCGGACGAGCCGGCGGGCCAGCTGGGGGGCGACCAGGGCGACGAAGTCGACGGCGCCGACCTGGGCGGTGACCATCGCGGCGGCGAGTACGCCCGTGCCGGCCAGCCCGACCCGCCGGGCCACCGGGCGCACCCCGATCCCCCGGGCGGTGTCGTCGTCGAGGGAGCTGCTGTTCAGCGCCCAGCCGGCCCAGAGCAGCACGGGCAGCAGCACCACCAGCGTGCCGGCGATCCACGCCGCCTCTGCCCAGCCCTTGCCGGCGAGGGTGCCGATGAGCCAGACCTGCGCGCGCAGCCCGTCGATCGGGTCGGCGGTGAGCATGACCACCTCGATCAGCGCCCGCAGGGCGAAGGCCACCGCCACCCCGGCGAGGACGAACCGCTGGGCGGCCAGCCCGTGCCGGGCGCCGAGGGCGAGCACGACGGCCGCCGCGGCGAGCCCGCCGAGCAGCGCCGCCGGCGCCACCAGGACGGCGGCGGCGCCGCTGGTCAGGGCCACGGTGGCGGCGAGCCCGGCGCCCTGGGTGATGCCGATGACGTCGGGGCTGGCCAGCGGATTGCGGGCCACGCTCTGGATCAGCGTGCCGGCGACGCCGAACGCCGCGCCGGCCGCCGCCGCGAGCACCAGCCGGGGCAGCCGCAGGTCCAGCACCACCAGGTCGTACGGGGTGCCGGCTCCGGAGAGCGCGCGCAGCACGTCCGCCGGCGCGACGTACGGGGTGCCGAGGGCGAGGCTGAGCACCCCGGCGACGGCGAGCAGGACGACCAGCGCGGCGGCGACGAGCAGCGGGCGGCGGCGCACCGGCACCCGTACCGGCCCGACGCGCAGCAGCCACCGCCCGGCCGGCGCGGCGGGAACGAGAGTGCCGGTGCTCATGCCGTCACCGCGCTGCGCTCGGCGCCGTCATGAGCCGTGACACTGAACAGGCCGATTCGCTCGCCGCGCTCCCTCATGCCCGTCACCGCGCTGCGCTCGGCGCCGTCATGAGCCGTGACACTGAACAG
>NZ_JBDPMC010000062.1:0-40787 GCF_039871625.1 Micromonospora sp. B11E3
GGTCAGGGCCACCTGACCGTCGATCCCGGCCGTCATCCGACCAGCGTTGACCTCCGTCACCCGCCGCACGCTGACCAGCGTGTTACTGCGGGAACGGAGCATCAATTTCTGCAAGTTACGGACCTTACGCAGGTCCCCTGCCTTCGACGCCGTGAAGATCCTCTGCCGCAGACGCCGTACGTTGTCCTCGGCTTCCCGCCAATCGATCGCGGTCCAGTCGGGGAGTCCGTCCTCAGGTCCGTTCACCGTCACGGCGCCCACGGTGGCAGCGGCCACCGTCGTCGTCGCGTTGGCGTCCAACTTGTCCCCCAGTAGTCCGGTGGCCCAGCGGCATGCTCACGCACGTTTGCCCAGGTCGCCTCAAGCATAATCCGGCCGAGTAAAGGGGTCGTCGACCACGTCACCCGCCGTGCTGTGCGGCGGTCTGAACCCGCCGGGCCAACGCCAGGTAACTGTCCACGGCGCCAGGACGCACGTCGAGGTGCACGATCGTGCCGTTGTGGTGTTCGGCGAGATTCACAACGACTGCCACCGCGGGCGCGTCTTCGTCTCCGGCAACGAACGCACGGCGAACCCGCTCAGCGTGAGCAGTCAACTTCTCCGCCGCATCTGGCCCACCCGCACGAGAACCATCGCATCGCGCGGAAGCGGCTCAACCCGGAGCAGATCGCGTAGGCGGCCTGTGCGGTTACCCCCGCCAGGCCGACAAGATCTCCGAAGGACCCCACACCACATCCGCTTTCGTCGAGTCGACCTGTGGCGACACGCCGCTGAGGGAGACGATCACGAGCCCGCAACGGCCGTGGTCGAAGCCGGGCACCTGTGCCGCGCCCGCCGCCAGTTCGGCAAGGTCGCGCGCGTCGAAAGGACTGCTGAGCCATTTGATCGAACCCGCGAAGTAGACGGTCTGAGCCACCGGCGCCCGGTCCGCGCCAATGATGTCGATCTCCGGGTTGAACTGGCGGTTCCACCAACCCCCAACCGCCTGCACGTCTGACCAGGGCAGGCTTCCGGCGATCGCGGCGAGTTCCAGGGACTCTCGGATAAGCGGTTCGACGGCGCGGCCACGCCATCCCTTCCAACGCCGCTGGACGAGTTTGAATGCTGCCTCCGGGCGGCCTCGACGGGCCTGTTCCTGCGCGCCACGGAGAATCGCCAGGTACAAGCGTAAGTTGCTGTCGGCGACTCGATACAACGCCGGTCTGCTCGGCTTCGTCGACAGCGGCTCGTCGACGGCCAGCACCCTCTTTTCCTCCACCAGCCGGCGCAGGAGAGGGGAGAGCAGACCGGACGCGAGCGGAGTTTGGGCGCCGCCTGCCGTCGAGGCGATGTTGGCATAGGCCCGATCGCCGCCACCGATTGCCTCAAGGACGCGGCGTGCCTGGTCCGGCGCGGGGAACTCGGCCAGCAGCGCCGCTTCCGGGATGCTGAAGACGACCGAGGCCGGATCGGCGCACTCCTCTTCGAGGAAGGCCAGCGGCGGCTTGGCCGGTGGCCAGGCCCGAATGATCCCCGGGAGACCTCCGCAGATCAGATGCGCATCAATTGCATCTGCCCCGCTGAGATCCAGCGCGCGCGCTGTCTCCGCCGGGTTCAGCGGCCCGAGCACGAGCGCGTCGGCGCGGCCGAAAAACGGCCGGTCGTATGCGGTCAGCCGCTCCATCATGTGGACGTCGCTGCCTAGGAGCAGAAGGAGTACGGGCTTGGTGGACAGTAGCCGGTCCCAAGCCGTCTGCAACGCGCCGTCGAAGAGCGCATCCTGCTCGGCAAGCCATGGAACCTCGTCGATAACGACCACGGATGGGACGTCCGGGAGGACAGAGGCTAGCGACCGGAAGGCGTCTGGCCAACCTCCGGCGGATATCGGCACCAAATCCGGGTTCGTCGGCAGCGGTGAATCACGCAACTCGGCCAGGAAGGTGGAGATCGCCTCGGTAGAGGACGCACCCTTGGTTGCGGCGTAGAAGAGGTAAGGCACCTCAGCGCGGTTGCAGAACTCCTGGACGAGCCGCGATTTGCCCACCTGGCGCCGGCCCCGGATGGTGACCGCCAGTCCGGCACTCCCTGTTCGGAGCCGGTCCAGCCGCTTCTGCAACAAGGCAAGTTCGGCCGTTCGGCCGACGAAGGTTCCCGCCATCATGTAATCCCAGTCTACGTAGACGCCTTCTACGTAGACTCACTCTACCAAGCTTCTGTTGCCTGCCTCGTAGGAACCACGCCCCGGCGTCGCAAGGGTGGCGGGTAGTTGCCGGCGCGATTCCGCTCCAACCCCGCCTACACCTTCGGCACCGTCGTACGGCGGGCCGGCGAGAAACGCCGCCGCCGATGACCCGATCGACCTGACCTACATCCTCGCCAATGCCGGCGTGGGCCCCCACCGGCTGGCAAACGTGAAGTGGTCGGGGCCGCCCGTGCCGGCCTTCGCCGAACGGCGGCAGACGCGGCTGGCCGACCGGGGCCGAGGCTGACCGACGGCTCAGGCCATCGGTTGGCCCAGAACCACCCTGACGATCTACTTGCCCCAGCATCGGTTTGTTCACCGCGGGTCCCGGCGGGGCGATCATGCATTGGTACGCGCGCGCTGACTCGCCGACGGAGCGCGAAGGCGCTACCGCCGTGCGGGGACTCGTTTGCGTAGGAGGTCGAGGTTCGGGCAGCCGTTTGACCGGTCAGCCAAGGACAGCGGCAGGCAGAATGTCTGGTACGAAGTTCTGCATCCCCTCGTCCGCGACCCTGCCGTCCAGGTCCGTTACGTAACGGCACGGCGTCGGGCAGCAATAGCACCAGCGCCTCAAGGCAGCCCAGCAGCCCCACCATCAACGAGCCGGCCGCAGCGCACGCAATGGCGATCCAGATTCGTTTGCGTTGGCTCATGGCTCGCCCTTCTCGCTGCGGCACGCAGGCTACCAACCGCAAGAGCCTGAGCCAGATTGGCCGAGGCGTCTCAACCAGCCGCCACCTGCGGCGATCACCGTTCGCCCCTCTATTAGATTAGGAGGGCCGGGGTTCGGGGCGGAGCCTTGAGGTCCCTTAGGTTCCAGCCAGCGAGTACGCCAGTTCATGGCATCGAACAGGGCCTCTGCCAGGGCCGGCCGGTTTGTTGCACCGATCCTGTCCAGCGCCCTGTGGATAACCTCCTACTGGACCTGTGGTGGACGGGGCGACGGTGCTGACCGTGCCGGCCTGAGCCTGGGCGGCCGACGGCGGGGTGGGCGGGCCGATCACCAGGCGCAGGGCGCGTAGTCCTTGAGGAAGCAGCCGTACAAGTCTTCGCCCTGTTCGCCGCGGACGATCGGGTCGTAAACGCGGGCCGCGCCGTCGACTAGGTCCAGCGGGGCGTGGAAGCCGGCGTCCGCCAGCCGCATCTTCGTCGGGTGGGGCCGCTCGTCGGTGATCCAGCCAGTATCGACGCTGGTCATGAGGATGCCATCGGCCAGCATCTCCTGGGCGCTGGTCCGGGTCAGCATGTTCAGCGCGGCCTTGGCCATGTTGGTGTGCGGGTGCCCCGGCCCCTTGTAGCCGCGGGCGAACTGGCCCTCCATCGCCGACACGTTCACCACGTACTTGCGGCGGGCCGTCGCTGCGGCCATCGCCGATCGCAGCCGACTGACCAGCACGAACGGCGCGGTCACGTTGCACAGCTGCACTTCAAGCAGCTCGACCGGGTCCACCTCGTGCACCCGCTGCACCCAACTGTTGACCGGGTCGAGGTCCGGCACCAGACCGCCGGCGTCGATGGCGCTGGCTGCCGCGATCCGTTCCGGCGAGGCGGAGCCGCTGGTCAACGCCAGCGCGGCGAGCGCGTGCGGGGAGATCGCGGGCGACTTCGGTGGGCCGATCAGGCTGCCCGCCGGGTCGCCCCGGCCGGCCGGTTTGGCGAACGTGATCATCTCCGGCAGCGGACCGTCCGGCAGGGCCGCCACCTCGCTGGCGACGAGTTGCGCGTACGCCCCAGGCGTGCGGCGGACGGTCTGCGCCGCGTTGTTGATCAGGATGTCGAGTGGTCCCTGGCCGCTGACCGAGTCAGCAAGGGCGATCACCTGGGCGGGGTCGCGTAGGTCGATCCCGACGATCCGCAGGCGGTGGAGCCAGTCCGCGCTGTCGGGCATCGCGGTGAATCGGCGGACCGCGTCGTGGGGAAACCGTGTGGTCACCGTGGTGTGCGCGCCGTCGCGCAGCAGCCGCAGCGCGATGTACATGCCGATCTTCGCCCGGCCGCCGGTGAGCAGCGCGCGCCGGCCGGTAAGGTCGGTGCGGGCGTCCCGGCGCTCCCGGTTGAGCGCGGCGCAGGGCGGGCAGAGCTGATGGTAGAAGGCGTCCACCTCGCGGTAGCGCTGCTTGCAGACGTAGCAGCCGCGCGGATTGTGCAGGAAGCCGGCCGTGGCACCCACGGTGGGGGAGGCGAGCGGGTTGCCCTGGGTCTCGTCGTCGATCCGGCCCGGCGCGCCGGTGGCGGTGGCCGCCGTCACCGCGCGGTCGGCCGCCGCGATGGCATCCCGCTGTTCCTTGCGTCGCCGCTGCTTGATCACCTTGTAGAGCTTCGCGGTGGCCCGCTGCACCCGCACCACGTCGGGGTGATCGGGAGGAAGGTCCTCCAACGCCTCGAAGACGCTGAGACAGGTCTCCAGCCGGGTCGGATCAATGCCGTATTGACCGGTTTCCGTAATGTTGTCCGCCGTCATGCCGTCGCTGTCTCGTCCCGTTCCCTGCGCCGGATCTACCCGGCTCACCCCAAGTCCGACCCGGAACTGTACGCACCGCACGGCCTCCGACGCATCCCGCGCCTGTTCATCAGCCCGAAGACCGTCGAGGCCAACCTCGCCCGGGTCTATATTTCCAGGTCAGAAACCCGTAGCCGGAACGCCGGTAACGGGCTTCTTGCCGTTTGCCCCGTCAGACCGTGGTGCGTCACCCGACCAGCCATCGGCACCTGATGACTCGGATGGGCAGTGGGTTCTACTTGATCAAGTGCGAGCGAACCGCGATGGGGTTGGAGCCGAGAAGCACTCCGCCAGGGCGGCCGACGAACAGGCGGCTGCCCGGCAGGTCGAGCCCCAACAGGGGCCGAAGGCGATGCTCTCACAGTTGGAACACGACGTAGGCGGGACCTCGTAGCGCCGGGTCAGGCCGGGCTCGGCGGTAACAATTCTCCGTCGAGTGGTGGCGGTTATCTATGAATGTTCACGACCTCGCCGGCCGGCCCCTGCGGGTCGAACAGGTCGAGGCCATCGCTCTCTGACCGGTTGCCGTAGACCGTCTCAGATACGGCGCTCGCCCGCACGGCGCCAGTGGCGCTGGCAATAGCTTCCGGCTCACTCACGGGTGCGGCAGTGATGGGATTCACGCCGCAGCCGTGTGGCCGGGCCCCGCCGGTCGTCCACCTTGTCGCGTCGTGGCTTGAGCACGCTCGTCAGGTGAAGCTGCGCGTCTTCCGGAGCGCCGCTTATCGGCACCTCGTACGTCGCCACCCGCTCCAGCCAGCATGGGGAACGTGGCCCCGGTCCGGATCGCCAACAAGGACCCGAGCGCCCTTCGCGACGACGCGGGCGAGGAACGGCAGCATCCGGGCCGCCACAGACGGGTGGTAGAGCGCGTCACCGGCCAACACCACATCCACGCCGTCAACGTCGCCGTCAAGCAGGTCTTTCGACGACAGGGTCAACTCGACGCCGTTGGCGTGGACGTTGGCGTTGATTGCCGCGATCGAGTAGGGGTCGATGTCGTTGGCGGTTACCCCGGCGGCGCCGGCTATCGCTGCGGCGATAGCGACCAGTCCGGAGCCGGATGCGACGTCGAGGACATGGCAACCGGCCACGGTGTCCGGGTGATCGAGGATGTAACGCGCGAGAGCCTGTCCGCCGGTCCAGGCCGACGCCCAGAACGGCGGCGGGAGGACGTGGCCCGCTTCGGCTTCGAGTCGGGCCCAGAGGACGATCGCGTCCTCGGCCATGACCAGTCGCACCTCTGGCACCAGCGGCACCGGGGCCAGCCGGAGCCGGTCGATGCTGGCGGTCCCGGCCGCGTACTCGGGGGCGGACAGCGCTTGCAACACCAGCGGTTTGAGGCCGGGAAGGAGCGCGGTGTCGGAGCGGACCGGCATTCGCCGGTCCGTGATCTCAGCCACCGCCGTGGCGGCGGGCGAGGCCTCGTCGCCACGGCTTGGCGGAGTCAACGTCAGACCAGACGGATGTTGGCGGCCTGAAGCCCCTTCTGGCCCTGCTCGACGTCAAACTCGACCCGCTGGTTCTCTTCCAGGCTGCGGAACCCGCTCGATGAGATGGCGGAGAAGTGGGCGAAGACGTCAGCGCCGCCACCATCCTGCGCGATAAAGCCAAAGCCCTTGTCCGCGTTGAACCACTTGACTGTGCCGAATGCCATGTCTTCTCCTTTGGGTAGCGGATGGAGCCACGTACGGACCCTCGGTTGCCGCCGCTGCTGGTCCGGAAGAACCGGCAGGACAAAAAGCGCCTGGCGGGTTAGATACCCACCAGGCGCTGGCAAAGTATGCGACAAACCGAAGGTTGCAACCCGGTGAGGCTAGCACGGGCGCGCCACGCGCGCGGTGTCTTCGCTGTCAGCGCTGACCGCGCCGGCTACCAACCCGCGTGCCGGAAGAGAACGCCGCCGCGCCCCGTGTGGCGGACGTTTCCGCGGCACTCGCCCGACGACCTTCCGAGCCTCTCCCGCGCGTTGCGCTGGCGGTCGATCCGCCCGTCGCCGTGCGCGGATCCGGGTGCCGCGTGGCGCTGTGGCCTGGTCCGTGATGTGGCGCCGTCGTCGCTACGGGAGGCGTCACGAAGCGGCGCTCGCCCGGGGCGAGTTCGGTGAGCAGCGAGTCACCGGGCCGAAGCCGGGTGATCGTCGGGTTGATGCCGGCCTGGCGGGTGAAATCGCGCACGTCGGTGACCTGGTCGTCGGTCATCAGGGTGACGACGGTGCCGCTCGCTCCGGCACGCGCGGTCCGCCCCGAGCGGTGCAGGTATGCCTTGTGCTCGGCAGGCGGGTCGGCGTGGATCACGAGAGCTACGTCGTCGACGTGGATACCGCGCGCCGCGATGTCGGTCGCGACAAGCGTGCGGGCGTCGCCGGCAGAGAACGCCGCCAGATTGCGGGTCCGGGCGTTCTGCGCCAGGTTGCCGTGCAGCTCCACAGCGGGCACGCCCGAAGCGACCAGTTGACTGGTCAGCTTCTTGGCGCCCCGCTTGGTGCGGGTGAATACGAGCGTTCGCCCCGGGGCGGCCGTCAGGTCGATCAGGACGGGAAGCCGGTCATCGTGACGCACCCGGAGCACGTGGTGGGTCATCGCGGCGACCGGGGACATCGCCGAGTCGACGCTGTGGGTGACTGGGTTGGAGAGGTACCGCCGTACGAGGACGTCAACGCCCGCGTCGAGCGTCGCCGAGAACAGCAGCCGCTGGGAGCGGGGCGGTGTCTTGTCGAGGAGTCGCCGTACGAGCGGCAGGAAGCCCAGGTCGGCCATGTGGTCCGCCTCGTCGAGCACCGTGACCTCGACGGCGTCGAGGATCGCGTGGCCGTTCGAAACGTGATCGGCGAGCCGGCCGGGACAGGCGATGAGGATATCGACCCCGGCACGCAGTGCACCGACCTGTGGCCGCGCGCTCACCCCACCGAAGATCGTCAGGGTCCGCAGCGACAGCGCGGTGGCCAGCGGTGCGATCGTCGCTTCGATCTGGGTCGCCAGCTCGCGAGTGGGCGCCAGGATGAGCGAGCGCGGGCGGCCGGGCAGCCGCGGAGACGTGGCGGCCGAGAGCCGGGCGAGGACCGGGAGAGCGAAGGCGTATGTCTTGCCCGATCCCGTCCTGCCACGACCTAGCACGTCGCGTCCGGCGAGTGAATCCGCGAGCGTCGCGGCCTGGATCGGGAATGGCGTGTTGATGCCCGCCTGCTCGAGCGCGGCGACCAGGCGGCCGGGCACGCCAAGGTCGGCGAAGGAGGTGGGTGTGACAAGGGGTGTCTTGCTGGGGCGGAGTGCCGCCATGGGAGTCTCCGCACGTGGAAGGGGTCGCCCTGCACGGCGCTGACCGATTGGTCGCGGCGCATGGTGGTCGACATCAGAGGCAGGCCGTGGTCGGAACCGGCGGACTGGTTGATCAATCTACCCGCACCCGGGCCCAGGCCGTACACGATGGCTTTTTGGGTTAGGGTTCGACGGGCCGAGCGAAACGGATCCACGCCCCCCGGCGAGCGGCCGGATCCGCCCCGCTCATTTGGCACCCGGCTTGCATGTGCGAGCGGGTGGGTCGCGCGTTGGCGCGCAAACTTGGAGCAGCTCTTGACTGATGTAACCGCGCATGATCCGAATTTGTTCCGTGAAGCACCGGGAGCAGATGCGGCTTTCGACCACACACCTGCCGTCGACGTAAGTTCGGCTGCGATGACCCGCCTGCGCACCCCGTTCCGTGTCGAGCGTGACGCCGACCGGAAGCCGACGGCTCGTTAGGCATCACGACGCAACGGAGCCCAGTCGGTAGGGCTACCACGCGTGTCGGTTCGACGCGTCGCAGGTACCGACGTCCCTTTGAGGTGGATCAGCACGTCTCCACGACTGGACCACCAGATCGGGCGGTGGCGGTGGACCGCCGCTCGGCCTTGCCCGCGTACGTTGTCGCGTCGGCCATCCCGGTCAACGTGTCCCCGTCGAGGTTGTTGCCGCGATCCGCGACCGCCGCACCCATCGGGACGCCGGTCGGGGTGGGCGCCGCAGTGCAACAGCGCACGGTGTAGGCGCCGCTCGTCTCGGCACCGGTGATGAGAGTCGGACAGCTTATGACATGACCAGCTTGGGGCTTGACTGGATGGCTGGGAGGTACGTGCGCCGAGGCGGTCGAACGTGGTCGCTGTCGGCGCGCTGTTGAATCGCTTCGATCGGTCGTGGATACGCTCGCCGGACATCCGCTCAGAAAGACATACGCGGCGCTGCGAAGGCGGCGCTCCGCGGATGCGTCCTGTGCCGGCCCGGTCAGGTCTCCTGACTCTCGTCCACAATCCGTGGCTTCCCGATTATGTCGGCCGCCTTCCCAAGATCATTACCGTTCGTCTTTCTGCAGGTGGTGCTATACGGTCAGCAGGTGAGAATCGAACGCCATTGGTGGAACGGGGACCGGAGTCCGCGGGGGCGTCGCGACGTCTACATCCGCACCGACGGCCAGCGATGGGAAGTAGAGGCGCAGACCGGCGGCATCACAGGCCGATCGAAGCTACACCCCTGTCCGAGTCGGGCGTCCGCAAAGATCCTCGCCGACGCGTGGCTGGGTGGTCGTCCGGAGTGGCGAGAGATGGTGCCCTGACAGTGGAGGTCAGGAGCACTCCTGGCAGACCTCCCGGCCGTCGGGCTGTGCGGCGAACTGACTGCGGTGGTGCACCAGAAAGCAGCGCGCGCATCGAAACTCGTCCGGCTGCATCGGCACGACAGCTACGGTCAGTTCCTCGCCGGACAGGTCCGCGCCGGGCAACTCGAAGTTCTCGGCAGCCTCGGCCTCGTCGAGGTCGACTCTCGCTGACTGTGACGCCGCGCCGCGCGCCTTGAGTTCCTCCAGGCTGTCGTCTTCAACCTCAACAACGGGTCGGCGCGGTGCGTCGTAATCGACGGGCTTGCTCATTGTGATGGCCTCTCCGGCTTGGTTCATGGGTGTCACGACGGTAGACCGCGGGGGTCACGTCGTGGCGCTCAAGAGAGCGGTGGAAGGGTAGCGCTCACCCTTGGATGCGAGGGGCACCGTCGGCAATGATCGCCCAGGTGGAGAACAGCTCCGCACTCCCCGGCCATGGCCGGTCCTGAAGGGCACTGCGAGACGATGTCCAGGACCGGTCGTTGCCGTCTGTCGCCCTCGCGAAGAGGTAATCCGTGACCGCGACGCGAAGTGCACGCCCACGTTCTTTGCCTCTGAAGGCATCGACATCCTGCATACCCCGCCGCAAGCGCCGAGGCCAATGCGTACGCGGAGAGACGGGTGCGCACGGTACGTCGCGAGTGCCTCAACGGGATCACCCCCGCCCTTGCTGACGACCCTGGCCGAACACGTCACGCACTACAACGAGCACCGACCGCATCAGGCCCGATATCAAAGCATCCGCTTGGCGTAAACCGCGATGATCATCCTTTCGGGGTTGACTGAGGCCGTCGAAGTTCGGAGACCCCTGCTGCTCGCGCGCTGCGTCCCCGCCACCATCGCCGCAGACACCCGGAGCCGTGTGCCGACGAAGGCCCCACCAACGGATCAACCACTTCGGCGGTTGCCCCACTGGCGCGGGCTCTGGACCGAGCCCCGACCATCGAGGCGCTGACCCTTTCCATACGGATGAGGCGAGGCGACCTTGCCCTTCCCGCGTCGGGCAGCCCGATTTGCGTAAACGGCAGGCTCGTCGGTCTCGGTCTCGGTCTCGGCCGTGGTTGGCGTGTCGGCGTCGTCGGCGTGGGCGTCTTGAACGGGCTCAGGCTCCGGCATCGGTATCTCCCTGGATTCGTGGGGCTTCCTTCGGACGATCGCCAGCCGGCGGACGCAGACTGCTCCGGAAGCTCGGCGAACTGCGTGACGCCGGGATCTTAACCGAGGAGGAGTTCACGGCTGAGCCAAGAGGACGTTCGCCTGGTTCACCGGCTACCGCCGACTGACCATCCGCTACGAACGCTCGGCCAGCCTCTACTGCGCGTTCGTCACCCTCGCCGCCGCACTCACCTGCCACAAGCGCTACCTCAAACTCACCACCTGAGACACGCTCTAACCCCGTGACGCCATCGGCGTTCGCGCGGGATGGCCTAGATGATCGTCGCGATTTCGGCAACTGGGCTGCCCTCACGCATGAATTAGCCACAGGGGGCCGTGCCCTTTATATCCGAAATCGTCTGCCGTTAAGCGGTCCAGCAGTGACCACACGACGCCGAGGCAGTACGCGTACCAGGCAATTCACAGCAGAGGCAACCAAGATCGGCTCGCTAAACCCACCCGAGTCAAGGGGTCCAGCAACGCCTCACACGCCACCACGTCTAGCCAGATCAACAAACTGAGGGCCTCCACAAGCCGCTGACCTGTGGAAACCCTCTCGCTGTCGGGACGGCCGGATTCGAACCGACGACCCCTTGACCCCCAGTCAAGTGCGCTACCAAGCTGCGCCACGTCCCGATGCTACCGCGCGGCATTCATCTCCCCGCGACAGCCGGTACAGCTTAGCGCACGATCTTCCCTCCGTCCGCACGGGCCCCACCCGATCCTCCGGCGCGCCGCGACCCTCTCACACCCCCTAGAGCATCCTAGGAGGGTGGGGTGGGCGGGGCCTGCTGGCGGCCCCGCCCACCCCACGGGTCAGCCGTGCGCCTTGCCCCGCCCGCCCGGGCCGAGCTTCTTGCGCGGGCGTACCGAGATCTCGATCGGGCTGCCCTCGAAGCCGAACTCCTCGCGGAGCTTGCGCTCGACGAACCGCTGGTAGCCGGCGTCCAAGGGGCCGGTGCTGAACAGCACGAAGCGCGGCGGGCAGGTGCCGGCCTGCGTGGCGAAGAGGATGCGCGGCGCCCGCCCGCCCCGCACCGGGTGCGGGGTGGCCTGCACCAGCGCGGTGAGCCACTGGTTGAGCTGCGCAGTCGGCACGCGGGTCTCCCAGCTGGCGAGCGCCTTGCGCAGCGCCGGGGCCAGCCGGTCGACGGCCCGGCCGGTCTTGGCCGAGACGTTGACCCGGATCGCCCAGGGGATGCGGCGCAGCTCCCGCTCGACCTCCTTCTCCAGGTAGTACCGGCGGTCGGCGTCGACCAGGTCCCACTTGTTGAAGGCGAGCACGAGGGCCCGCCCGGCGTCGGTGACCATCGACAGGATCCGCTGGTCCTGCTCGCTGATCGGCTCGCTGGCGTCGAGCAGCACCACCGCCACCTCGGCGGCCTCGATCGCGGACGCGGTACGCAGGCTGGCGTAGTACTCGGTGCCGCTGGCCTTGCCCACCCGTTTGCGCAGGCCCGCGGTGTCCACCAGCTGCCAGGTCTGGCCGCCGATCTCCACGAGGCTGTCGACGGGGTCGACGGTGGTGCCGGCGACGGAGTCGACGACCGCCCGTTCCTCGCCGGAGAACCGGTTGAGCAGGCTGGACTTGCCCACGTTCGGGCGCCCGACCAGGGCCACGCGGCGCGGGCCGCGGGGGCGGTTCTCCAGTACGGCCGGCGCGTCCGGCAGGGCGTCCAGGATGGCGTCGAGCAGGTCGCCGGAGCCCCGGCCGTGCAGCGCGGAGACCGCGTGCGGCTCGCCGAGGCCGAGCGACCACAGCGAGGTCGCCTCCATCTCGACGGAGCTGTTGTCGGCCTTGTTGGCCACCAGGATGACGGGCTTCGCGCTGCGGCGCAGCATCTTCACCGCGGCCTCGTCCACATCGGTGGAGCCGACCACGGCGTCGACCACGAAGAGCACCACGTCGGCCGTGGCGACCGCCGCCTCGGCCTGCGCGGCGATCGCCGCGGCCCGGTCCTTGGCGTCCGGCTCCCAGCCGCCGGTGTCCACCACGGTGAACGCGCGGCCGGACCACTGCGCGTCGTACGGCACCCGGTCCCGGGTCACCCCGGGGACGTCCTCGACGACCGCCTGGCGGCGGCCGATGATCCGGTTGACCAGGGTCGACTTGCCCACGTTGGGGCGGCCCACCACGGCCACCACGGGCTGCGGGCCGGTCTGCTCCTCGGTGTCGAGGTCCGGCTCGCGCAGCTCCACCCAGCCCTCGTCGTTGGTCACGCCACTCCCCGCTCGGTCAGCAGCGAACGCAGCCGGTCGACGACCTCGTCGATGCCCAGCTCCGTGGTGTCCAGCACCACCGCGTCCGCGGCCTGCTGCAACGGGTCGGCCTTGCGGGTGGAGTCGAGCCGGTCCCGGCGGGCCAGGTCGGCGGCGGTCGCGGCCACGTCGGCGGCGTCCTCGGCGCTGCGCCGCTGGGCGCGGGCCTCCGCCGAGGCGGTCAGGTAGACCTTCAGGTCGGCGTCCGGCGCCACGACCGAGCCGATGTCGCGGCCCTCGACCACGATCCGGCCCGCCTGGTCGATCAGCTCCCGCTGGCGGGCCACGAGCAGCGCCCGCACCGCCGGTACGGCGGCCACGGCGGAGACCGCCCCGGTCACCTCGGGGCCCCGGATCTCGCGGTCGACGGAGACGCCGTCGACGGTCACGCCGTACCCCTGGGGGTCGGTGCCGATGCGCAGGTCGGCCTCGGCGGCGACCTTGGCCACCGACTCGGCGTCGGTCAGGTCGACCCCGGAGCGCAGCACCGCCCAGGTGACCGCCCGGTACATCGCGCCGGTGTCCAGGTAGCGGGCGCCGATGCCGCCGGCGAGCCGCCGGGAGACGGTGGACTTACCCGAACCGGACGGCCCGTCCACAGCGACCACGCAGCGCCCGGTCCGTACGTTTTCCTCCACCGTGTTCCTCCTCAGCCCGTGCCTCGCGGGGCCCGGCGGCCCGCCGCGAGCGGTTGTCCGTCGTCGTCAATCATGCCCGCGCCCTGCCGGGGCCGCGCGCGACGCCGCCGTGACGCCCCGTCGCGGGCGTCACGGAAGCCTACCGGTTGTGGTACCCGCGACCGCGGGTCAGTCACCCACCGCCTTGAACAGGGCGGCGACCTCGGCGTTGGTGAGCCGGCGGGTCCGTCCGGCGCGCAGGTCGCCGAGCCGGATCGGCCCGATCGAGGTACGCACCAGCCGCGACACCGGGTGGCCGACCTCGGCCAGCAGCCGCCGGACGATGTGCTTGCGCCCCTCGTGCAGGGTCAGCTCCACCTGGGCGGTCTTGCCCAGGGTGTCCACCACCTTGAAGGAGTCGACCTGCACCGGGCCGTCCTCCAGCTCGACGCCGGCCGCCAGCCGCTTGCCGAGGTTGCGCGGGATCGGCCCGGCGACCTCGCACAGGTACGTCTTCGGCACCCCGTACGAGGGGTGCATGAGCCGGTGGGCGAGGGTGCCGTCGTTGGTGAGCAGCAGCAGGCCCTCGCTGTCCGCGTCGAGCCGCCCGACGTGGTAGACCCGCTGCTCGACCCGGTTGCCGAGGAAGTCGGACAGGGCGGCGCGTCCCTTCTCGTCCGCCATCGTGGAGACGACCCCGCGCGGCTTGTTCATCGCCAGGTAGACCAGGCGGGTGTCGGCCTGCAGACGCTCGCCGTCGACGTGGATGACGTCGCGGGCCGGGTCGGCCCTGTCGCCGAGCTGGGCCACCCGACCGTTGACGGTGACCCGGCGGCGGAAGATCAGGTCCTCGCAGGCGCGTCGGGAGCCCACGCCGGCGGCGGCCAGCACCTTCTGCAGGCGCTCGGCGCCCTCGTACACGGGGGCGTCGGACTTCGGGGCACGGTCATCGCGTCGCATCGGCAAGCTCTTCTACGTCGTCGGGGAGGAACGGGGCGAGCGGGGGCAGCTCGTCGACGGAGTTCAGCCCCAGCTTCTCCAGGAACATCGTGGTGGTCCGGTAGAGGAACGCCCCGCTGTCCGGTTCGGTGCCGCACTCCTCGACCAGGCCGCGGGAGACCAGCGTACGGATCACCCCGTCGCAGTTGACACCCCGGATGGCCGAGATGCGCGAGCGGGTCACCGGCTGCTTGTACGCGACCACGGCGAGGGTCTCCAGCGCCGCCTGGGTCAGGCGTACCGACTGCCCGTCCAGCACGAACCGCTCGACGTACGTCGCGTATTCCGGCCGGGTGTAGAGCCGCCAGCCGCCCGCCGCCCGGCGCAGCTCGAAGCCGTGCCCGGCGGCGGTGTAGCCGGCCGCGATGTCGTCGAGCATCGCCCCGACCCGCTCCGGCGGCTGCTCCAGCACCTTGGCGAGGGTCAGCTCGCTGACCGGCTCGTCGACGACGAGGAGGATGGCCTCCAGCGCCGCCCGCAGCTCGCGGTCGTCGAGCTCGGGCGGCGGCTCGGGCGCGGCGGTCGTCCGCCGTCGCCCCGCCGGCTGCTTCCCGGGTACGCCCGCGCCGCCGCCCCGCTCCCCCGCCGCGCCCGTCGGCTTGGCCGTGTCGGACCGCCAGCCGCCGGAATCGGACTCGGCCGCTTCGGACCGCGCGCCGTCGGAATCCGCTTCGGCCGCTTCGGACCGCGCGCCGTCGGAATCCGGTTCGGCCGCTTCGGACCGCACGCCGCCGGAGTCCGGTTCGGCCGCTTCGGACTGGGCGCCGTCGGAATCCGGTTCGGCCGTTCCGGACCGCGCGCCGTCGGAATCCGGTTCGGCCGCTTCGGACCGCACGCCGCCGGAATCCGGCTCGGCCTCGGACTGCGCGGCGGCGTCCGCCGCCGGGGGCTCGGGCGCTGCCGCGGCCTCGGGCGCGGCGCTCGGCTCCGAGATCTTGGAAGGATCGGGCTCCTCTGGGGGCCGTTCGCTTCCAAGGTCTTCCTCGGGGCGACGGGCGGCGGGGGGTCGGGGGCGCTCCCACGGCGGCACCCAGGCGGCCGCCTGGTCGGCCAGCGAGTCCTGGCGCTCCTCGTCACTCATCCCGCTCCTTCCATCGACTCCATGTCGCCGACATGGTCCGGTCCCGGTGGCCCGGACCCCGCCACGTCGCCGACATCGCGCGGCGGACTCTCGACGCTGCCGGCATACTCGTCGATGCGCAGGTCGGTGCCGCCGTCGGCGGGACCGGTCCACCGTACGGTCAGCTCCGCCAGGGCCTGCTCCTGGACGAAGGAGACCAGCCCCTCCCGGTACAGCTCGAGCAGGGCCAGGAACCGGGCGACCACCTCGAGGGTGGCCTCGCAGTCGGCGCAGAGCAGGGAGAACGTGGCCGTGCCGGCGCGGCGCAGCCGCTCGCTGATGATCGCGGCGTGCTCGCGCACGCTGACCCGGACCATGTGCACGTGGGCGATGGAGACCTCGGGCACCGGCTTCGGGGTCATCGCCTTGACCGCGAGCTTCAGCAGCCGTTCCGGGCCGATGCCGAGGACCAGGTCGGGCAGCGCCTCGGCGTACCGGGGCTCCAGGGTCACGGACCGGGGGTAGCGCCGACCGCCGACCGCCTCCAGCTCGGCGAGGTGCGCCGCCGCCTCCTTGAACGCCTTGTACTGCAACAGGCGGGCGAACAGCAGGTCGCGCGCCTCCAGCAGGGCCAGGTCCTCCTCGTTCTCGACCTCGGCGGCGGGCAGCAGCCGCGCCGCCTTGAGGTCGAGCAGGGTGGCCGCGATCAGCAGGAACTCGCTGGCCTCGTCCAGGTCCCACTGGTCGCCCATCGCGCGGATGTACGCGATGAACTCGTCGGTCACCCGGTGCAGGGCCACCTCGGTGACGTCGAGCTTGTGCTTGCCGATCAGTTGCAGCAGCAGGTCGAACGGGCCGGTGAAGTTGTCCAGCCGGACGGTGAAGCCGGCGGCCTCCGCGCCGGGCAGGCCAGCCTCGGCGGCCGAAGCCGTCACCGGTGTCCCGTCGGGCGCGCCGGCCAGGGCGGGCGGGTCGGCCGCGGTCGCCGGGCCGGACGCGCCGGACGCCGCGCCGGGTGCCGGGCCGGACGCGCCGGACGCCGCGCCGGACGCGCCGGACGCCGCGCCGGGTGCCGGGCCGGACGCGCCGGACGCCGCGCCGGGTGCCGGGCCGGACGCGCCGGTCGCCGCGCCGTCGGCGGGCGGGAGCCCGGCGGGCGGGTCGAGGGGCGGCGCGGTCACCGGACGACCGTAGTCCACGCTCCGGAAGGCCCGACGGGAAGGTGCGTCCCGGGGCGCCCGCCGGTCGTACGGCGCACGGCCTACCGTTCCGCCTGGGCGGCGATCACCTCGCGCGCGAGCTGCCGGTAGTTGCGGGCGCCCGACGAGGCCGGATCGAGGGTGGTGATGGGCGCGCCGGCCACCGTGGACTCGGGGAACTTCACCGTCTTGGTGATCACCGTCTGGTAGACCTTGTCGCCGAACGCCTCGACCACCCGCTGGAGCACCTGCCGGCAGTGGGTGGTGCGGCTGTCGTACATGGTGGCGAGGATGCCCTCCAACTCCAGGTCGAAGTTGAGCCGCTCGCGCACCTTGTCGATGGTGTCCAGGAGCAGGGCCACGCCACGCAGGCTGAAGAACTCGCACTCCAGGGGGATGAGCACCCCGTGGGCGACGGTCAGCGCGTTGATCGCCAGCAGGCCGAGGGACGGCTGGCAGTCGATGAGGATGTAGTCGTACTCCTTGCGGATCGACTTGAGCACCCGGGCCAGGGCCATCTCCCGGGCCACCTCGTTGACGAGCTGGATCTCGGCCGCGGAGAGGTCGATGTTGGCCGGCAGCAGGTGCAGGCCCGCCACGTCCGTCTTGATGAGGACGTCCTCGGGCGTGACGTCGTCCTGCATGAGCAGGTTGTAGACGGACAGGTCGAGGTTGTGCGGGTTGACCCCGAGCCCGACCGAGAGGGCACCCTGGGGATCGAAGTCGACCAGCAGCACGCGGCGGCCGTACTCGGCCAGCGCCGCGCCCAGGTTGATGGTGGTGGTGGTCTTGCCGACGCCGCCCTTCTGGTTGGCCATCGCGATGATCCGGGCCGGGCCGTGCCGGTCGGTGGGCATCGGCTCCGGGATCGGCTTGCGCATCGTGTACGCCGCCGGGTCCGCCGGGCCGAGGTCCGTGCCGAGCGCGGCCTGCTGCTCGCGGAGCTCCGACGTCCAGGTCTCGGCACGGTCACCGTTGCCAGCCATGTCCTCGTTGCCCCCTCCCGACGACCACCCGGCGTCGGAGCCGTCCGACCCCCTCGCGGCGCCGCTGCGCACCCGGTCCGCTTCGCTCCGCCAGGCCCGCGCCATGCCGACTGTACGCCACCGGCGAGCAGCGCGTTCGGCAGCCGTGCGGCGTGTCGGCCGCCTGCCTGGCCGGGGCCGGTGCGCCGGCCCGGGCGGGGCGGGGCGGACCGGGACCGCCGGGGCGCGCGGGCTCAGCCGCGGGCGCGGGGATGGGCGGTAGCGTACACCTCGCGCAGCCGCTCCACGGTGACCAATGTGTACACCTGGGTGGTGGTCACCGAGGCGTGGCCGAGCAGTTCCTGCACGACCCGCACGTCGGCGCCGCCGTCGAGCAGGTGGGTGGCGTACGAGTGCCGCAGGGTGTGCGGGGAGACCGCGCCGGGACCGTCCACCGGCAGTCCGGCCCGCTCGGCGGCCCGGCGCAGGATCGTCCACGCGCCCTGCCGGGTCAGCGCGCCGCCGCGGGCGTTGACGAAGACCGCCGGGGTGCCCCGGCCGGCGGCGACCAGGGCGGGCCGGCCGCGTACCAGCCAGGCGCCCAGCGCCTCGACGGCGTACCCGCCGATCGGCACGAGTCGGGTGCGCCCGCCCTTGCCCCGCAGCAGCGCCGTCCCCTCGCCGGTGTCCAGGTCGTCGACGGCGGCGCCGACGGCCTCGGAGATGCGCGCCCCGGTGCCGTACAGGAACTCCAGCAACGCCCGGTCGCGCAGCGCGAGCGGCGCGGCGTCGCCGGCGGCGGTCAGCGGCCCGGCGGTCTCCAGCAGCCGCACCACCTGGTCGACGGCGAGCGCCCGGGGCAGCCGGCGCGGCGGGACGGGCGGGCGGACGTCGCGGCTGGGGTCGCCGCCGGCCAGGCCCTCGCGCACGGCGAAGCGGTGCAGGCCGCGCACGGCGCTGGCGGCCCGGGCGGCCGAGGAGACCGCGAGCGGCGGGTGGCCGTCGGAGCCGGCGCGCAGCCGGGCCAGGTGCGCCTCGACCTGGGCGGCGTCGACGGCGGCCAGGTCGGTGACGCCGGCGGCGGCCAGGGTGGCCAGGTAGCGGTCCAGGTCCCGCCGGTACGACGCGAGGGTGTTGGCGGACAGGCCGCGCTCGACGGTGAGGTGGTCGAGGTAGCCGCGCACGGCACGGCGCAGGGCCGGCGCGGGCTGCCTGCCCGCGCCGGCCCTGTCCGGTGCTCCGGTGCGCGCCTCGTCGGTCAGGCCAGCACCTCGGTCAGCGGCAGGTGGCGCATGCCGTGCGCCTCGGCGACCGGCCCGTACACGACCTGGCCGTCGTGGGTGTTCAGGCCCAGCGCCAGGGCCGGGTCGCGGCGCAGCGCCTCGCGCCAGCCGTGGTTGGCGAGCTCGAGGGCGTACGGCACGGTGACGTTGGTCAGCGCGTACGTGCTGGTGTGCGGCACGGCGCCGGGCATGTTCGCCACGCAGTAGAAGATCGACTCGTGCACCTTGTAGGTCGGCTCGGCGTGCGTGGTCGGGCGGGAGTCCTCGAAGCAGCCCCCCTGGTCGATGGAGATGTCCACCAGCACGCTGCCCGGCTTCATCCGGGAGACCAGCTCGTTGGAGATCAGGGTCGGGGCCTTCGCGCCGGGCACCAGCACCGCGCCGATGACCAGGTCCGCGTCGAGCACGGCCCGCTCGATCTCGTACGCGTTGGAGGCGACCGTCTGCAGGTGGCCCCGGTAGATGGCGTCGGCCTGACGCAGCCGCGCGACGTTCTTGTCCAGCAGCAGCACCTCGGCCTGCAGGCCGAGCGCGATGGCGGCGGCGTTCATGCCGGACACGCCGGCGCCGATGACCACCGTCTTGGCCGCGTACACGCCGGAGACGCCGCCCATCAGGATGCCGCGCCCGCCGCCCTGCCGCTGCAGGTGGTACGCGCCGACCTGCGGGGCGAGCCGGCCGGCCACCTCGGACATCGGGGCGAGCAGCGGCAGCGACCGGTCGGGCAGCTCGACCGTCTCGTACGCGATGCCGGTGACCTTCCGGTCGAGCAGCGCGTCGGTGCACGCCTTGGAGGCGGCCAGGTGCAGGTAGGTGAAGAGCACCTGCCCCTCGCGCATCCGGTGGTACTCCTCGGCGATCGGCTCCTTGACCTTGAGCACCATCTCCGCGGCGTCCCACACCTCGTCCGCCGTGGCCAGGATCTTGGCCCCGGCGGCGGCGAACTCCTCGTCGGTGATGCTCGACCCGGCGCCGGCGCCGGACTCGACGAAGACCTGGTGGCCGCCGCGGGTGAACTCGTTGACGCCCGCCGGCGTGATCGCCACGCGGTACTCGTGGTTCTTGACCTCGCGTGGGATTCCGACCTTCACGTGCAGACCCCTCTCTCCGGGGCCGTCCCACCCCGACTGTCGGTGCGCGCCGGCCCCGTTGCCGCCGCGGTCCACCGGTCCCCGCGGCGGCAGTCTAGGCCCGCCGAATCCGCTGGGCAGCCGACACAGTGACATCCGGTGGCCGGCTGTGCTGACGATGTGTCAGGTATCGACCGGGCCGGCGGTGGAGAGCGCCTCAGCCGTCAGGACACTGTTCGTCCCCCATCGTCCCACCTGGGGGACCCTGCTGCGGACAGGATCGCCGGAGATCACTAGGGTGTCGCCCCATGAGCACTCCTTACCAGCAGTACCCGCAGGGCGTGTCCGACAAGAGCAAGATGGTGGCGGGCATCCTCGGCATCCTGCTCGGCGGCTTCGGCGTCGGGCGGTTCTACATGGGGCACACCAAGATCGGCGTCCTGCAGCTCGTGGTGACCTTCGTGACCTGCGGCTTCGGCGCCCTCTGGGGCACCATCGACGGCATCCTGATCCTGGTCAACGGCGGCGTCGACGGTCAGGGTCGCCCGCTGCGCGACTGACAACCCGAGACGACACGAGGGGCCGTGCCTGCGCACGGCCCCTCGTCGTCGTACCCCCTCGGCGCGCCGCGCCCCGGTCAGCGCGGCAGCGGCGCGTCCGGGCGGCGCAGCGCCGACCAGCCGGCGTCGCGGGCGCGGGCGGCGGCGAGCAGCCCGGCCACGGCGGACGCGTTGGTGATCTCGCCGTCCAGGACCATCCGGACCGCCTCGTCCAGGTCGACCCGGACCACCTGGAGGTCCGCCTCCTCCTCGCTGCGCTCGTGGCGCTGGTCGACCGGCACGTCGGCCAGGTCGCGGGCCAGGAACACCCGGACCACCTCGTCGGAGAAGCCCGGCGAGCTGTGCAGGTCGACCAGCACGTCGATGGAACCGGCGGTGAGGTCGGCCTCCTCGGCCAGTTCCCTGGCCGCCGCGGCGGCCAGGTCCTCCCCGGAGACGTCCATCAGCCCGGCCGGCAGCTCCCACAGGCGCCTGCCGACGGGGTGTCGGTACTGCCGGACGAGGACCACCTGGCCGGCGTCGTCGAGCGCCACGACGGCGACCGCGCCGACGTGCCGGACGTAGTCGCGCGCGGACGTGCCGCCGCCCGGCATGGTGACCTCGTCGGTCACCACGGAGAAGATCTTCCCGGCGTAGCGTTCCCGCCGCCCGGCCACCTCGTAGCGGTGCTCCACGGCGCTCACGAGGCCGACCCCGCCTTCGCGACCGCCGCGCCGCGCGGCGCCGCCGCGCCGTCGAGGTCCACGGGAAGCTGGTCGGCCTCGGAGTACGCCACCGCGGCGGCCACGAACGCGGCGAACAGCGGGTGCGGGCGGGTCGGGCGGCTCTTCAGCTCGGGGTGCGCCTGGGTGGCCACGAAGAACGGGTGCAGGTCGCGGTCCAGCTCGACGAACTCGACGAGCCGGCCGTCCGGGGACGTGCCGGAGATGTGCAGCCCGGCCTTGGTGAGCTGGTCGCGGTAGGCGTTGTTCACCTCGTACCGGTGCCGGTGCCGCTCGCTGACCTCCGTGCTGCCGTACGCCTCGGCGACGATCGACCCCGCGGCCAGCGTCGCCGGGTACGCCCCGAGCCGCATGGTGCCGCCCAGATCGCCCTTGCCGGCGACGATGTCCTCCTGGTCGGCCATGGTGGCGATGACCGGGTGGACGGCCTCCTCGTCGAACTCCAGCGAGTTCGCGCCGTCCAGGCCGGCCAGGTGTCGGGCCACCTCGATCGTCATGCACTGCAGGCCGAGGCAGAGGCCGAGCAGCGGCACGCCGTTCTCCCGGGCGTACCGGGCGGCGCCGATCTTGCCCTCGATGCCGCGCACGCCGAACCCGCCGGGGATGACGATGCCGTCCGCGCCGCCCAGGGCCGCCGTGGCGCCGGCCGGGGTGACGCAGTCGTCGCTGGGCACCCAGCGCAGCTGCACCCGGGCCCGGTGGCCGAAGCCGGCGGCCCGGATCGCCTCGCTGACCGACAGGTACGCGTCGGGCAGGTCGACGTACTTGCCGACCACCGCCACGGTGACGGTGTGGCGGGGCTGGTGCACCCGGTCGAGCAGGTCGTCCCAGCGGCTCCAGTCCACGTCGCGGAAGGACAGGCCGAGCCGGCGCACCACGTACGCGTCCAGGCCCTCGCGGTGCAGCACCTTCGGGATGTCGTAGATGCTCGGGGCGTCCGGGGCGGCGGTGACGGCCTCCCGGTCGACGTCGCAGTAGAGGGACAGCTTCTCCTTGACCTTGTCCGGGATCTCCCGGTCGCAGCGCAGCACGAGCGCGTCGGGCTGGATGCCGATGCTGCGCAGCTGCGCCACCGAGTGCTGGGTCGGCTTGGTCTTCAGCTCCCCGGACGGGGCCAGGTACGGCACGAGCGAGACGTGCAGGTAGAAGCAGTTGTCCCGGCCGAGGTCGTGGCGGACCTGGCGGATCGCCTCCAGGAACGGCAGGGACTCGATGTCGCCGACCGTGCCGCCGACCTCGGTGATCACCACGTCCGGCACCTGGCCGTCGGCGTCGGGGTCCGCCATGCCGAGGATGCGGGACTTGATCTCGTTGGTGATGTGCGGGATCACCTGCACCGTGTCGCCCAGATACTCGCCGCGCCGCTCCTTGGCGATCACGTCGGAGTAGATCTGGCCGGTGGTCACGTTCGCCTTGCCGGAGAGCGCCCGGTCCAGGAACCGCTCGTAGTGCCCGACGTCCAGGTCGGTCTCGGCGCCGTCCTCGGTGACGAAGACCTCGCCGTGCTGGAACGGGTTCATCGTCCCCGGGTCGACGTTGAGGTAGGGGTCGAGCTTCTGCATGACCACACGCAGCCCACGTGCGGTCAGGAGATTGCCGAGGCTGGAGGCGGTGAGGCCCTTACCCAGCGAGGAGGCCACGCCCCCGGTGACGAAAATGTGCCTGGTCGTCCGTGCTGTAGGGGCCAAGGCCTGCTCCCGTGTCGTCCGTCGCGGTCGTGCAGACCGCCGTGCCGATCAGCAGAGTGATCACGCGATCCACGGGATTCCACGCTAACACCTCCCCGGCCCGGGGCCGCAGGCCGCACCCGGGGTCGCCCGGCCGGGACGCCGGGCGGTCAGGCCCTCGCGACCTCGGTCGACGCGCCCGCGGCCCGGTCCGGCGCGGCGTCGCCGCCGTCGTCGGCGGGGGCGCCGGGGGCGCCGGGGCGCCGGGGCGCCGGCAGCGTCGGCCGCCGGCGTGGCGGTGCCGCCGGACAGCGAGGCGGGGGTGTCAGCGGCCCCGCGCGGCGGCAGCCGGGGTGGCGCCACGGTCGGCCGGGGTGGCGTCGTCGGCCGCCGCCCTGCCGGGCGCGCGGTCGGCCGGCGCCGCCGTCGCGTCACCGCCTCCGGGGGTGGGCGGCGACCCCTCGTACCCGGCGCCGGGCCGGTCGGCGGCGGGGTGGCCGTCACCGGGGCGGGTCCGGTCGGTGGAGTGGTCGAGCACCCGCAGCGCCGCCAGCGCCGCCATGGGCACCACCAGCGCCCCGGCCGAGCCGGCGACGTCCAGCGCCGAGCCGCCGAGCACCCCGCCGATCCCGGCCGCCACCGCCGTGCCGGCCATCGCCGCCCGCATCGTCGGGTAGATGCCGAACAGCCGCATCAGCCCACCCCAGGGCCGCAGCAGGGCGAACCAGACCAGCAGCGCCCCGGCCAACGCCAGCAGGGTGAGCGGGCTGTTGACCAGCGTCTCCACGTTGGCGGTGCTGGAGCGGTGGACGGTCAGACCGCCGGTGCCGTCGCCGACGGCGGCCAGGAAGCGGCCGAGGCTGCCGCGTTCGGGGGCGGGCCGGCGCAGGTCGACCACGGCGAAGCCGACCATCACCGCCAACCCGGCCATGGCCGCCCAGGCCAGCCTGCTGACCGTCAGCCAGCCGCCGGTGCTGATCGCGGCGGCCACGCTCACCCCGGCGGTCAGCGCGATCGCGCCGATCGAGTCGGCGCCCAGGTACGGGCTGCCGACCACGAGCACGGCGGCCCCGCCGACGGCGACCACCGCGACGGGGCGCCACTCCCGGCGTACCCGTCGGGCCAGCCAGCCGGCGCTGAGCAGCGCCCCGGCGGCGAACACGCCGAGCCCGACGGTGCCCAGCCCGGCGTACCGGCCGCCCTCCAGGGCCGAATAGCCCACCACCCCGTTGAGCTGCAGCCGGGCGCCGGTGAGCACGTCCGCGGCGACCACGAGGGTGGCCAGGGCCGCGACGGCGCCGAGCGGCCCGAGCGTCGAGCCGTACCCGGGGGTGAACCGGACGGCGGCGGTCGCCCCGACCACCAGGAGCGCCGTCACGGTGGCGAACCACCAGCCCGCGTGCGTACCGCGCCACCACGGCACGGCGTCGGCGAGCAGGGCCGCCGGCACCGCCAGGGCGGCGCCGACCAGCAGCAGCTCCACCACCGCCACGACCCGCCGCGACACCGGGGCCGGGCCGACCGGGCCGGCGTGCCGGCGGGCGCGGCGCAGCAGCGGCAGCACCGCCACCGCGAGCAGCACCTGCGCGACGGTGAGCAGGGCGAAGAACCAGCCGGCCACCCGGCGCTGGGCGCCGGCCTCCCGGTCGGCGTCGGCCGTCGCGGCGATCGCCGCGGGCAGATCCGCCGGACGGCCGGCCACGGCCACGGCGGGCCGGCCGAGGAAGAGCCGCTCGGGCATCGGCCGGCCGAGCGCGGCGAGGGCGGTCGGCGCCAGGTCGACCAGTTGCAGGTATCCCTCGCGGCCGGTGCTGGGCGAGGTGAGCCAGCCGCGCTCCCAGCCCGGGCCGTCGGCGACCGCGACGTGCAGCCGGGACGGCAGATCGGTGTCGGAGACCCCGGCGACCAGCACGAGGGAGTTCGGCGGGCGGGCGGCGAGCACCCGGGCCAGCTCGGCGTCGGCCCGCCGGGCCTGCGCCGCCCGGGCAGCCGGGTCCTCGCCGGCGACGGTGCCGAGGTCGACGATGCTCAGGACGCAGGAGCCGAGCAGCGGGGCCGGGTCCGCGGGCAGCCCCGGGGCGTACCGGTCGACGCGGCCGAACGGGCGGGCGGCCGCCACCGCCGCGCCGGGGCCCACCGCCACCGAGCAGCGCACCGACTCCGACAGCGAGCCCGGCACCGTGCCCCACGGCAGGCGCTGCTGGTTGTGCTGCACGACGCTCTCCTGGTCGGGCAGGTTCGCGCCGATGCCGTCCGGCTGCTCGACGGTCACCGCCGCGGCCGGGCAACCAGCCGCGGCGCGGCTGCCGTTCCAGGCGGCGAAGTTGCCGGCCCCGAGAGTCAGCCAGCCGTCGACGGGACACGTCGGCCGGTGCGCCGAGCGGACCGACAGCGAGCCGATCGAGCCCTGCCGGGCCAGGGCCCACAGGGTCGGGGTGTCGCGCTGGTCGACGTCGTCCCAGCGCAGTCCGGTCACCCCAGCCAGCACCACGAAGTCGGCGGTGCGGCGCGGGGCGGCCCTGTCGGGCCGGGCGGCGAGGGCGGTGACGCCGAACGCCACGACCAGGAGGGTGAGCAGGACCGGCGTCAGTCGGCGCAGCATCAGGGGCGTCCCGTCGAGGGGGCGTCGGCGTCGGGATCGCCGGTCTCGGAGCCCGCGGCGGCCGAGGCGGCGGACCCGGCGGCGGCCGAGGCGGGGGCGGTGCCGCGGGCGGCGGGCCCGGCGGCGGCCGAGGCGGCGGACCCGGCGGCGGCCGAGGCGGGGGCGGTGCCGCGGGCGGCGGGCCCGGCGGGGGCGGTGTCACGGGCGGCGGGCCCTGCGGCGGCGGGGGCCAGCTCCGCGTAGAGCGCGGCCAGCTGCGCGACCGTCTCGGCCTCGGTGGGCCAGGTCGCCGCCCGCACGGCGCCGCGCCCGGCCAGCTCGGCCCGGCGGGGCTCGTCGTCGAGCAGCTCGCGCACGGCCGCGTCGACGGCGTCCACGTCGCCAGGGGGCACCAGCACGGCGGCGTCGCCGACCAGCTCCGGCAGCCCGCCGACGGCGGTCGCCACCAGCGGCACGCCGGCCCGCAGCGCCTCCTGGGCGAACAGCTGGCGGGCCTCCCAGTCGCTGGTCACCACGGCCAGGTCCGCGCCGGCGAGCAGGTCGGCCACGTCGGTGCGGTGGCCGAGCAGGGTGACCGGGGCCCGGGCGGCGGAGATCCGGGCGGCCAACGCCAGGTACGCGGGCCCGCTGCCGGCGATCACCACGACCGGGGACGGGGTACGGCCGCGCCACCGGGCGGCGGCGTCGACCAGCACGTCGTACCGCTTCTGCGGGTGCAGCCGTCCCACGGACAGGATCAGCGGCTGGCCGGGGGCCGCCCCGAACTCGGCCCGGACGGCGGCGCGGCGGCGACGCGGCGCGGGCAGGGCCGGCGCGGCGACCGGGGCGAGCCGGGCGTCGGCGGCGCCGAGCACCGCGGCTCGCTGCACGAGGTCGGCGGAGGCGCCCAGGGCGACCCGGACGGACCGGGCGACGACGCGTTCGGCGAGCCGGGACAGCCCGCCGCGCAGGCCGCGGGCGAGGACCGCGTTGTGCCAGGTGACCACCAGCGGGACCGCCGGCCGGGCGAGGACGGCGACCAGCCCGGCGCGCAGCCCGTGGGCGTGCACCACGTCGACCGGCTCGTCGGCCAGTACGCGTCGCAGCGCGGCGACGGCCCGGGCGTCGGCCGGGGTGGGGCTGGCCGGGATCTCGACGGGCCGGAACCGGGCACCGGCGCCGGCGAAGTCGAACTGTTCCTGGGTGGCGGCCGGGCCGCAGACCAGCACCGAGGCGCCCGCTTCGGCGAGCCCCCGGGCGAGGTAGCGGATGTGCTGGCCGACGCCGCCGGTGCTGGAGCCGAGCACCAGCGCCACCGTGCCGGGCCAGCGGACGGCTCCCGTGGCGTCGGTCACCGCGACCACCTCCGGTCCGTCGTCGGTCGGTCGGTCGTCGTCGCGCTCACCCCGACACCGTCTCCTTCCCGTCGCCCCGTTCCGTACCGATCGGGTCCTCCCGCCGCGGCCCCTCGCCCCGCCCGGATCCTCGGCCCGCGCGGCCGAGACGGCGGCGCACGGCGGCGAGCAGCGGCCGCACGTCCCGGGGGTCCGCCAGGTACGCCACGGCGAGGAACGCCACGCCGACCGCGGCTGCCGACAGCATGCCCTGCACGGCCGCCGCGGGTCTCGTCGGGGTGCCGGCCCCGGCGAGCCAGCCCGCGGTGGCGGCCCCGGCGAGCGCGGCGAGCGCCCCGGCCAGCAGCCCGGCCGCACCGGCGCGGGCGGCGCCGGCCAGCGCCGCCGGGCCGGCCACCCGGCGCACGGCGAGGACCAGCAGGGCGCCGAGCAGCAGCATCCCGACCGAGTTCGCGAGGGTGACCGCGAGCACCCGGTCGGCGCGGGGCAGCAGCGCCGCCAGGGGCGCGACGGCCACCGGTACCGCGAGCCAGCCGACGGTGATCGCCAGGGTCGCCGGCCGGGTGTCGCCCCGGGCGTACAGGGCGCGGGAGAGCACCGCGAACAGGCCGTAGCCGAGCAGCCCCGGGGCGAAGCCGGCGATCGCGGCGGCCACCGGGGCGGGATCGTCGGCGTAGAAGAACGCCGCGACCGGCGCGGCGGTGCCGGCCAGCGCCGCCGCGCCGAGGCAGCTGAACAGCAACACGCCCCGGGCGGTCGAGGCCAGGGTACGCCCGTACGCGGCCTCGTCGCCGGCCGCCGACGCGGCCGCGAGCGCCGGGTACGCGGCCACGGCGAGCGGCACGGCCAGCACCGCCCAGGGCAGCAGATACATCGTCTGGGCCACGTTGAACACCTGCGGCGAGCCGGTGGGCCCGCCCGAGACGCTCTTGATGATCACCGCCAGGGCGATCTGCTGGGCGGTGACGGTCACCGCCCCGGCCACGGCCAGGCCGCCGATGCGGGCGCGGGCGTCGGCGGGGAAGCCGTACCCGGGGCGCAGCCGCAGGCCCAGCCGGCGCAGCGGGACCAGCAGGGACAGCGACAGCACCACCACACCGAGGGTGGTGCCCGCGGAGAGGATCAGCTCCCCGCCCCGGCTCACCTCGGCGATCGTGGCCCCGCGCCCCTCCGCCCCGTCGAAGGCCAGGTACACCGCGATGACGGTGACGCTGGACAGCAGCGGCGCGATGACGGGCCAGGCGAACCGGCGGTGCGCCTGGAGCACCCCGGTGAGCACGATGCCGATCCCGTACAGCGGCAGCTGGGGGGCGAAGACGCGCAGCATCCGGGCGCCGGCCGCCAGCTCCGCCGGGCTGCGGCCGGAGCTGATCGCCTCGACGATCGGGCCGGCCAGCAGCCCGACCACCACCGCCAGCGGCACCAGCAGGGTCAGCGTCCAGGTCAACAGGGCCCCGGTGGTGGCGCCCACCGCCCGCCGGTCGCCCGCCGCGACCGGCCCGGCCAGCAGCGGTACGACGAGACTGGCCAGCGCCCCGCCGGCCACGATCTCGAAGATGATGTTGGGCACGGTGTTCGCGACGACGTACATGCCGCCGAGGTCGCTGCGCTCCACCACCCAGGTGAACACGACGGTGCGCCCGAAGCCGGCGAGCCGGCTGAGCACGGTGAGCACGGCGATGAGCGCGGCCGCTCCGGCGACGCGCCCGGCGCCGGCGAGGGGTGCCGGTTTCTTCACGTCAGTCGGTTCGCCGGCCCAGCTCGTCGAGCTCCCGCAGGCCGGGGGTGGCCTGGATGACCTGGGTGAAGCTGACCTTCTCGCTGGCCGCGGTGAGCCCGGCCAGCACGGCGAGCGCGGCGGCCCGGCCGAGCGGCCCGGTGCGGGCGGCCAGCGCCACGCCGAGCACCGCGCCGAGCGCGTTGGCCCCGCTGTCGCCGACCATCACCTGCTCGTCGAGGTCGTCGGGGAGCAGCCCGGCGGCGGCGCCCACCGCGCCGGCGGCGATCCCGCCGTGGGGGCCCCGGGTCAGCGGGGCGCCCAGCAGCAGGCCGGACTTCAGCGCCCGCCCCGGGCGCAGGTCCAGCAGGTTGAGCAGATTGGCGGTGCCGGCGACCACCCCGGCGCCGAGCAGCACGTCCACGGTGCGGCCCAGGGGGCCCTGGCGCCGCCGGCGGGGATGCGCGGCGACCGTGGGGTCGGCGGCCAGCAGCGCGGCGGCGCCGAGGCCGGCCGCGCCCACCCCGGCGATCTTGACGAGGCCGGCGGTGACCCGACCCTCGCGCAGCGCGGCGAGGTGGCCGGCGAAGCCCTTGGCCGTCTTCTGCTCGGGCCGGGCGCCCACCACGTCGTCGTAGAGCCCGACCGCGCCCCCGCCGAGGCCGGCGACGAGCGCGGCGGCGCCGGCGGCCGGCCCGGACGCGCCGAGCGCGCCGGCCGCGGCGGCGCCGGCGGCCAGCGCCGGCCCGGCGGCCAGGGTGACGGTGCGGCCCCGGAAGTTGGTGCGCTCCAACGCCGGGGCGGCCGGTGCGGTGCGCACCTGGCGCAGGGCGTACCGGGCGGCGGCGGCGCCGGCCCCGACGATCAACAGGCGGCCCAGCAGGCTCATTGCGGTCACCCCGTTCGGCACGCCCCACGGGCGACGGTCGGCAATGTCGGACATCCAGGCGGATCGTTCGCTCACTGGGGCAGTTTAGGCAGCAGGGAGGCTGCGTTGTCGCCCACGCCGTACTGACCGGCCTTCTTCTCGGTCAACTGCTGCACCAGCGCCAGGCTCGTGACCACCTGCCCCTGCGCCGTGTTGGCGTCGTCGACGGTGGAGATCGACTGGGACAGCACCGGGTCCCCCCGGACGACCGCCACGACGTTCCCGCCGGTCGAGCCGATGCCAGCCACAACGATCGCGCCGCTGCGGTCGAACTGCTCGGCGACCTTGACGACCGACTGGTCCTTCTTGTCGGAGTCCTTGTCCACGTACGGCTGGCCGCTGACCAGCACGACCGCCTCGGCCGGCCCGGTCACCTTGTCGTCGGTCGTGAGGTACCCCCCGTTGCTGTACGAGGCCAGCACCGCCCTACGGTCGGCCTCGCTGACCGGCTCGACGCCGGGGGCCCGGTCCAGCAGGACGCTGGCGAGCATGGCGCTGGAGGTCTCCACCCCGTGCCCGTTGCCGGGCAGCCCGGACGCGGGGGCGGTCGGCCGGGCCGCGGTGACCGCCAACTCCATGAGGTTGCTGTTGTTCTCCGGGTTGATGAACTTGTCCTGCAGGTCGACGCGGCCGGTGACGGTGACGCCGGCGAGCTGGAGCATCTTGAGCACGCCCTCGGTGTGCTCCCGGCCGCTGGGCAGGGTGAGCAGGACCACCCGGCGGCCGGCGAGCTTGCCCGGCAGGACGACCTGGGCGATCTCCGCGGCGAACTGCTCCTCCATGTCCAGTTCTTTCTGCATGTTGCTGACCTGCTGGCGCATGAGCTGGTTGTCCTTGCTCAGCCCGTCGACCCGCCCCTTGAGCGAGTCGGCCACCGGCCCGTTGAGGGCGGCCGTGCCGACCACCAGGCCGATGGCCAGCGCCAGGAAGACCGCGGTCAGGGACACCACGTGGTAGCGGAAATTGATCACGCTTGCAGCCTCTTGATCGGTCGGTCGGGAGCTAGAAGAGCTGGCCGAGCTGGAACACGAAATTGTTCCACCACTCGCTGACCACGCCCAGGTACGCCTTGCCGACGGTGGAGACCGCCACGGCGGAGGCCATCGCCGCCACCGCGGAGAGGACCAGCAGCAGCAGCGACGAGCCGGAGATGCTCTGCCGGTAGAGCCGGCTCACGCCCTTGGCGTCCACCAGCTTCCCGCCGACCTTGAGCCTGGTGAGGAACGTGGAGGCCATCCCGCCCCGGCCCTTGTCGAGGAACTCGACGAGGGTGGCGTGCGTGCCGACCGCCACCAGCAGGGAGGCGCCCTTCTCGTCGGCGAGCAGCATGGCCAGGTCCTCGCTGGTCGCCGCCGCCGGGAAGGTGATCGCCGACACACCCAACGCGGTCACCCGGGGCAGCCCCGGCGCCCGGCCGTCCGGGTACGCGTGCACGACCACCTCCGCGCCGCAGCGCAGCACGTCGTCGGTGACCGAGTCCATGTCCCCGATGATCATGTCGGGCGTGTAGCCCGCCTCGACCAGCGCGTCGGCGCCGCCGTCCACGCCGATCAGCACCGGCTTGAACTCCCGGATGTACGGGCGCAGCACGTCCAGGTCGGCCTTGTAGTCGTACCCCCGGACCACGATCAGGCAGTGGCGCCCCTGCACCTGCGTCCGGATCTCCGGCACCCCGACGCCGTCGAGGAGCAGGTCGCGCTCCTGCTTGAGGTAGTCCATGGTGTTGGCGGCGAACGCCTCCAACTGCACCGACAGCCCCTCGCGGGCGTCGGCCATGGCCTTGGCCACCGTCTCCGCGTCCTGAAGCGCGCCGTGCGCCACCGGCTCGTCGCCGACGAACACGGTGTTGCCCTCGATCCGGACGACGTCGCCCTCACGGACCCGCTCGAAGATGCCCTCACCCAGGTCGTCCAACAGCGGGATGCCGGCCCCAACCAGGACCTCCGGCCCCAGGTTGGGGTAGCGGCCGGAGATCGACGGCTTCGCGTTGAGCACCCCCCCGACGCCGACCGCCACCAGCGAGTCGGCCGCCACCCGGTCCAGGTCGACGTGGTCGATGATCGCGATGTCGCCGGGGCGCAGCCGACCGACCAGGCGCTTCGTCCGGCGGTCGAGGCGCGCGGTCCCTTGGACTTTGTCCGGTTCCGCGTTCCGGCTCCGGCGCAACGTGGGTAGACGCATCGTGACCATCCTGGCATGTGAGGCAGGTTTTATCTGTCGCGACATGCCTGAGCAGGGCCGCCTACCCAGGGAAGCACACCCGTACGCACACCGGTGTGCGTGCGGTCACAATCGCTCACGGTCAGGGTCGCCGTTCCCGAGCCGCCACGGCCAGAAGCTCCTCGGCGTGGGCGATACCCAGGTCCGAGTCCGGCAAACCCGCCAGCATCCTGGCCAGCTCCCGGGCCCGCTCGGTGTCCTCCACCACCCGCACCCCGCTCGTGGTGACCGCACCGCCGGTGTCCTTCGCCACCACCAGATGCCGGTCGGCGAACGCGGCCACCTGCGGCAGGTGGGTGACCACCAACACCTGGTGGGAGCGGGCCAGCCGGGCCAGCCGGCGGCCGATCTCCACCGCCGCCTGACCGCCGACCCCCGCGTCGACCTCGTCGAAGACCAGGGTGGGCGGGCCGCCGGACCCGGCGAAGACCACCTCGATGGCGAGCATCACCCGGGACAGCTCGCCGCCGGAGGCGCCCCGCTGCAACGGCAGCGCCGGGGCCCCGGGGTGCGCCAGCAGCCGCAGCTCCACCTCGTCGCCGCCGTCCGGGCCGACGCCGACCTCGACGCCGTTGACCGGCAGGCCCGGCTCGGTCCGGCCGGCCGGCCGGGGCAGCACCGCCACCTCCACCCGGGCGTGCGGCATGGCCAGCCCGGCCAGCTCGACGGTGACCTGCTCGGCGAACCGGGTCGCCGCCTCCTGTCGGGAGGCCGACACCCGCCCGGCCAGCTCCGCCACCTCGGTGGCCAGCCGAGACGCCTCCCGGTCCAGCTCGTCGAGCAGCTCGTCCGAGGTGTCCAGGTCGGACAGTCGGGTGCGCGCCCGTTCCGCCCAGGCGATCACCCCGTCGACGTCGTCGGCGTACTTGCGGGTCAGCGCCCGCAGCGCGGCCCGCCGCTCGTAGACGGTCTGCAGCCGCGCGGGATCCGCGTCGAGAGCGTCCAGATAGGTCGACAGCTCGGCGGAGACGTCCGCGACCAGGGTCGCCGCCTCCTCCAGCCGGGCCGCGAGGTCGCCGAGGGACGCGTCGGTGCCGGCCTGCGCCTCCAGGGTGCGGCGGGCCAGCCCGAGCAGGGCGGTCGCGTCCGGCGTCTCGTCGGTCGGTTCGGCACCGCCGGCCACGCACTGGTACGCGGTCTGCGCGGCCGTGCGCAGCCCCTCGGCGTGCTCCAGCCGCTGCGCCTCCGCCCGCAGCTCGTCGTCCTCCCCCGGCTGCGGGTCGACCCGGCTGATCTCGTCCAGCCCCAGCCGCAGCAGGTCGGCCTCCTGGTTGCGCTGCCGGGCGTTGCGCCGCCGGTCGGCCAGGTCGTCGACCACCGCCCGCCACCGCGTGTACGCCTCCCGCAGCGCCTCGAGCAGCTTCTCGTGCTCCGGGCCGGCGAACCGGTCCAGCGCGGCCCGCTGCTCCGCCGGGCGCAGCAGCCGCAGCTGGTCGGACTGGCCGTGCACGGCCACCACCTGCTCGCCGACCTCGCCGAGCATCGCCACCGGCATGCTGCGCCCGCCCACGTGCGCCCGGGAGCGCCCCTCCACCGTCACCGTGCGGCTCAGCAGCAGCGAACCGTCCTCGTCGGGCTCGCCACCGGCGTCCGTCACCCGGGCGTGCACCGCGGCGGCGACCCGCCCGTCGAGTCGCAGCCGCCCCTCGACCACCGCCCGGCCCGGCTCGGCCCGCACCCGACCCGCGTCGGCCCGGCCGCCGAAGAGCAGGCCGAGGCCGGTGACCACCATGGTCTTGCCGGCGCCGGTCTCGCCGGTGATCACGTTCATCCCGCCGGTCAACGGGAGGGTCGTGTCCTCGATGACGCCCAGTCCGGTGATGCGCAGCTCCTCCAGCACAGCACCCGACACTAGACGCGGGCCCCGACAGTTGACCAGCCGGCGCGGCCGGGGTGCGGTGACCGTCGCGCCGTCCGGCCCGCCCGCGCCCGACCCGTGGCGCCGCGGGCCCTGCCCCGTCAGCCCTGGCCGGGCGCCTGGGACAGGCCGGTCACCTGCGTCCGCCCCGCCAGCCGTGCACCGGCAGCCCGAACTTCGCCACCAGCCGGTCGGTGAAGGGCCGGGCCCGCAGCCGCACGACCCGCACCGGCAGGGTGCCCCGGCGCACCGTCACCTGGGCCCCCGGCGGCAGGTCGTAGACGCGCCGCCCGTCGCAGGAGAGCACGGCAAGGGTGGTGAACGGGTCGACCGTGATGGAGAACGTCGAGGTCGGCGCGGTGACCAGCGGCCGGCTGAACAGCGCGTGCGCGCTGATCGGCACCAGCAGCAGCGCCTCCACCTCCGGCCACACCACCGGCCCGCCGCCCGAGAACGCGTACGCCGTGGAGCCCGTCGGGGTGGCGCAGACCACGCCGTCGCAGCCGTACCGGGACAGCGGCCGGCCGTCCACGTCCACGAGCAGCTCCAGCATCTGGGCCCGCTCGCCCTTCTCGACGCTGATCTCGTTGAGCGCCCACGACTCGATGGTCGGGCCGCCCTCGAACTCCGCGGTGACGTCGAGGGTCAGCCGCTCGTCCACGGTGTAGTTGCGCCCGACCACGTCGCGTACCGCCTCGTCCAGGTCGTCGATCTCCGCCTCGGCGAGGAAGCCGACCTTGCCCAGGTTGATGCCGAGCAGCGGGGCCTTCGCGGGCCGGGCCAGCTCCGCCGCGCGCAGGAACGTGCCATCCCCGCCGAGCGCGAAGACGATCTCCGCCCCCTCGGCGGCCTCCGGGCCCGTCACCGGCACCACGCCGGGCAGGTCCAGGTCCTCCGCCTCCTCGGCCACCACCCGCACCTCGAACCCGGCGCCGATGAGGTCGGCCGCGACCGCCCGGGCATGCTCGGTGCTGCGGCGCCGGCCGGTGTGCGTCACCAGCAGCGCGGTACGGCTCACCGGGTCCGCCTTCCGTTCGCGACTGCGGGGCTCGCAAGCTCTCTCCTCGCGCTCACCCAGCCAGCCTTCCGTTCGCGACTGCGGGGCTCGCAAGCTCACTCCTCGCGCTCACCCAGCCAGCCTTCCGTTCGCGACTGCGGGGCTCGCAAGCTCACTCCTCGCGCTCACCCAGCCAGCCTTCCGTTCACGATTGCGGGGCTCACAAGCTCACTCCTCGCGCTCACCCTGCCACCTCCTCCGGGGCCGTTTCCGGCGCGTCTCCGGACGGGATCGGACCCTGCGGGCCGGCCGCCACGACTGCCCGCACCCGCTCCGGGTCGACCGCCGCCGCGTCCCGGCGTAACCATACGAAGAACTCCACGTTCCCGCTGGGGCCCGGCAGCGGGCTGGCCGTCACGTCGGCCAGGCCCAGGCCCAGCTCGGCCGCCGCGGCGGCAACGCCGAGCACCGCCTCGGCGCGCAGCGCCGGGTCCCGCACCACCCCGCCCGCGCCGACCCGCTCCCTGCCCACCTCGAACTGGGGCTTCACCATGAGCGCCAGGTCGCCGTCGGCCCGCGTGCAGGCGGCCAGGGCCGGCAGCACCAGCCGCAGCGAGATGAACGACAGGTCGGCCACCGTCAGCTCCACCTGCCCGCCGATGCCCTCCGGGGTCAGCGTGCGGACGTTGGTGCGCTCGAGAACCCGTACCCGGTCGTCGTTGCGTAGCGGCCAGGCGAGCTGGCCGTAGCCGACGTCGACGGCGACCACCTCGGCCGCGCCGGCGCGCAGCAGCACGTCGGTGAACCCACCGGTCGAGGCGCCGGCGTCCAGGCAGCGCCGGCCGGCCACGCGCAGCCCGCCCGGGGCGAACGCGGCCAGCGCGCCGGCCAGCTTGTGCCCGCCCCGGGAGACGTACTCGGAGCTGGGGTCGGCGCCCGTCACCAGCAGCGGGTCGGCGGGATCGACCAGCGCGGCGGCCTTGCGGGCCTGGACCCCGCGCAGCTGGACCCGGCCGGCCTCGACCAACGCGGCGGCCTGCTCCCGGGAGCGGGCCAGGCCGCGGCGGACGAGTTCGGCGTCGAGCCGGTTGCGACGTGCCATCGGATGGTTCTCCGGTCGGTCAGGACTGGTCGATGGTGGCGAGGGTCTCCCGCAGCGTCTGGTACGCCGCCTCGTACTGCGGGATCTGGTCGGCCGGCGACAGCGCCTCGGCGTTCGCCATGGCCCGCACAGCGGCGTCGACCGCCGGGTGCCGGGCGTCGTCGACGTCCCCGACGACGGCCGGCCCCGGAGGCGGGGTGGGCCGGGGACCGGGCGGCGGCGCGGGCCGCGCCCCCGGCGGCGGTCCGGGCCGGAACGGCGCGCTCACCGCCCGCCTCCGCCCGCCGCGGGCCCGCTCACGCCGCACCGCCCGGCTGTTGCCCGCGGCCCGGCGCCTTCTTCACCGGCCGGGCCGGCTCCGCCGCGGTGCCCGCGCCCCCGGTACGGCTGACCGTCGCCGGCGGCTTGCGGGCGATCGCCTTCTTCGCCACGGCCTTCTTCGTCACCGCCTTCGTCGGAACCGCGGCGGAGGCGGGTGCCGCGGGCTCCGCGGCCTTCGGCACAGCGGGAGCCGTCGTGGGCCCGCCGGAGGGCGCGGCCCCTGGCCCGTGGGGCGGCGGCGCGGTCCTGGCCTCCCGGAGCTGGCGCTCCAGCTCGCGCACCCGGCGGCTCAGCTCCGCCACCTCGTCGGCCGTGGCCAGCCCCACCGCGCCGAGCGCGCGGTCCACCTCGAGGCGGACCAGCTTGGTCAGCGCCTCCCGGTTGGCCAGGCCGGTCGAGACCAGCTCCTCGGCGAGCGCCTGGAGCTGGGCGGCCGTCGCCCCGCCGGATCCGACCGCCCGGCGCACCACCTCCTGGGCCTTCTTCCGGGGCGCCTCCGTCAGGCCCATGGCCAGTCCGAGGTAGGCGCGCCACGCGTCCTGCATGCCTGAGTCCTTCCACGGGTGGGGTGTGCAGGTGTCACGCTACCGGGCGCCCCGCGCCGCCCATTGCGGTACGGTGCCGGGAAACGGGCGTGGCGTGCGTGAGGAGACGATGTGGCCAGCGTGGACGAGTGCCGGCAGGCGTTGCAGGAACTGGCCGGCCGGCTGGACCGCAACGCCGAGACCGTACGGGAGCGGATCGACCTGGACCGGACCCTGGCCTGCCGGATCACCGACCTGGACGCCGCGTTCCACGGTCGGCTCGCCGACGGGCGCCTGGTCGACCTGACCGACGGCGACGACCCGAAGGCGAAGATCGCCCTGAGCACCAGCAGCGACGACCTGCTCGCCCTCGTCCGCGGTGAGCTGGACATCACCCGCGCGGTCGCGTCCAAGCGGGTCTCGATCAAGGCGAACCCGTTCGACCTGATGAAGCTTCGTAAGCTGCTCTGAGCTCCGCCCGATGGCCGGCCACGGCCCCGCGCCGGGCGTGACCGAGCACGCCGGCCCGGTCGGGGCGGTCAGCCGGCCACGCCGGCGCGGCCGGGACGGTCAGCCGGCCACGCCGAGGGCGGACAGGGCCGCGTCGGCCTCCGGCGAGGCGGGCCGCACCCGCGAGCCGGCCTCGGCGGCCCAGCCGACGGCGCACAGCGCCGCGAGGGCGTCCAGGGTCCGTCCCGCTCCGGCCAGCTCCAGCCCACCGTCGCGCACGGTCGCCTTCCAGCCGCCTGGGACCGCCGCGCCGGGCACCCGGACCACCGCCGCCGGGTCGAACAGCCCGGCCAGGTCGAACGACACGTACGTCGGGCGGCGCTGCGGCGGGGCGGCGAGCAGATCGGGTACGCCGCTGACACCGGTCAGTACCAGCAGGCTGTCGAGGCCCGCACGGCTGGCGCCCTCGATGTCGGTGTCCAACCGGTCGCCCACCACCAGGGCGCGCCCCTGCCCCGCCCGCCGGGCGGCGGTGCCGAACAGCGCCGGCTCGGGCTTGCCGACCACGACGTCCGGCTCCCGGTCCAGGGCGGTCCGCAGCGCGGCGACCAGCGACCCGTTGCCCGGCAGCGGGCCCCGCCCGCTGGGCAGCGTCCGGTCGGTGTTCGTGGCGATCCACAACGCGCCGGCGCGCACCGCCAGACACGCCTCGGCCAGGTCCACCCAGCCCACCTGCGGGCCGTACCCCTGCACCACGGCGGCCGGGGACTCGTCGGCGCGGGACACGGGCCGCAACCCCACGGCGGCGATCTCCGCGCGCAGCGCCTCCGCGCCCACCACCAGCACCGCGGCGCCGGCCGGCAGCCGCTCCCGCAGCAGCTCGGCGGAGGCCGCGGCGGACGTCAGCACCTCCTCCGGGCGGGCGGGCACGCCCATCCCGGTGAGCAGATCGGCGACCTCGCTGGAACGGCGCGAGGCGTTGTTCGTGGCGTAGGCGACGGGCCGCCCCTCCGCGTGCAGCCGGCCGACCGCCTCCGCGGCGCCGGGGATCGGCTGGTCGATCAGGTAGAGCACCCCGTCCAGGTCGAAGACGACCAACGAGTACCCGTCGACCAGCCGGCCCCCGGCGTCCGGCGTCACCGCTGGTCCGCGCCCGAGGAGCGGGACTCGGCACCCTGCTCCGGGTCGCCCGGCTCGGAGCCGCTCGCGTCCGTGGCGCCGGCCGGCTCCGTGTGCGTAGCGACGGCGGCAGCCTCGTCGTCGGTCAGCTCGTCGTCGGCCAGGTCGTCGGCGTACCGGCCGTCCCGGTCATCGTCGTCCTCGCCGCCGGCCGCGGCCGGCCCGTCCGCGGCGTCCAGGACCAGTTCGTCCGGGTCCACGTCGCCGTCGTCCGCCGGACGGTCGGCGAGGTCCGTGAGGTCGACGTCCGGCTCGGCCGGCACGGCGCCCGGGGCGCCCGGCCCGGAGGCGATCTCCTCCGACTCGTCGTCCTCGTCGCCCTCGATCACCACCCCGTCGAGCTCCAGGAGGCGCTCGGCCGCGTCCGTCTCACCCTCGGTGTCGACCTCGGCCGCGCGCGAGAACCACTCCCGGGCCTCCTCGCGCCGGCCCACGGCGAGCAGCGCGTCGGCGTACGCGTACCGGAGCCGGGCGGCCCACGGCTCGGTCGCCTCGCTGGTCAGCTCGCGTACCTGGAGCATGGCCACGGCGGCGTCCTTCTGACCCAGGTCACCGCGCGCCCCGGCGGCCACGATCAGCAGCTCGATCGCGACGGCCTTGTCCAACCGCTCCCGGTCGGCGCCCCGGAACAGGTCGATCGCCCGCTCCGGGCGCCCCAGGGCCCGCTCGCAGTCGGCGAGGACGGCGAGGTGGCTCTGCAACCCGGTCATCCGGTGGTACGTCCGCAGCTCGGCGATCGCCGACTGCCACTCCCCCGCGTGGTACGCGGCCAGCCCGACCGCCTCACGGACCGCGGAGATCCGGGACGCGAGCCGACGGGCGGCCAGCGCGTGGGCCAGTGCCTCCGCCGGGTCCTCGTCGATCAGTTGGCCGGTCGCGACCAGGTGCCGGGCGACGGTCTCCGCCACCGGCTTGGCCAGCGACAGCAGCTCGGCGCGGACGGTCGAGTCCAGGTCGGTCGCGACGATCTCCTCGGGCAACGCCGGAGCCGCCGGCCCACGGTCGGTTTCCGCCTCGGCTCGCTCCCGCCGGTCGCCCGGCGCGCCCTCGCGACGCTCCCCACCGCGGAAGCCGCCCTCACGGCGCTCGCCGCCGAAGCCACCTTCGCGACGCTCCCCACCGCGGAAACCACCGTCACGGCGCTCGCCGCCGCGGAAGCCGCCCTCACGGCGCTCCCCACCGCGGAAACCACCGTCACGGCGCTCGCCGCCGCGGAAACCACCGTCACGACGCTCCCCACCGCGGAAACCACCGTCACGACGCTCGCCGCCGCGGAAGCCACCCTCACGGCGCTCCCCGCCACCGAAGCCGCCCTCACGGTCACCGCCCCGGAAGCCACGCTCGCGGGCGTCGCCCTCCCGGCGGAAGCCACCGTCGCGGCGCTCGCCGCCGAAGCCACCTTCGCGACGCTCCCCACCGCGGAAGCCGCCCTCACGGCGCTCCCCCCCGAAGCCGCCCTCACGGCGGTCGCCGCCGCGGAAGCCGCCCTCACGGCGCTCCCCGCCACGGAAACCGCCCTCACGCTCGCGGAACCCGCCCGGGCGCGACTCACCGTCACGACGGAAACCGCCCTCACGGCGGTCGCCGCCGCGGAAGCCACCCTCACGGCGGTCCCCACCGCGGAAGCCACCCTCACGGTCGCGGAACCCGCCCGGACGCGACTCACCGTCACGACGGAAACCGCCCTCACGGCGCTCGCGGAAACCACCGTCGCGCGGGCCGTCGCCGTCGCGGCGGAAGCCGCCCTCACGCGGGCCCGAGCGGAAGCCACCCTCACGACGGTCACCGCCACGGAAGCCGCTCTCACGGTCGCCGCCGCGGAAGCCGCCCTCGCGACGATCACCGCCGTAGCCACCCTCGCGGCGCTCGCCGCCACGGAAACCACCCTCACGGCGCTCGCCGCCGAAGCCACCCTCGCGACGGTCCCCACCGCGGAAGCCACCCTCACGGCGGTCCCCACCGCGGAAGCCACCCTCACGGTCGCGGAACCCGCCCGGGCGCGACTCACCGTCACGACGGAAACCGCCCTCACGGCGCTCGCGGAAACCACCGTCGCGCGGGCCGTCGCCGTCGCGGCGGAAGCCGCCCTCGCGCGGGCCCGAGCGGAAACCACCCTCACGACGGTCACCGCCACGGAAGTCCCGGCCCTCGCCGCGCGGGCCGCCGCGGAAGCCACCCGCGCGGGTCTCGCCGTCGCGGCCGTAACCACTCCCGGCGGGCCTGGCGTCGTCCCTGAAGCGGGAGCCACCCTCAAAACGGTCACCGCCGCGGTAGCCGCCATCCCGGCCACCGCTGTAACCGTCGCGCTGATCGCGCGACCGGTCGTCGCGGTCGCCCCGGTACGGCGGTCGGTCGTCGCGCCGCGGCGCCGCGCCGCGCCGCTCGGCGCGGTCTTCGTAACGACGGGGACGATCTCCGTCCCGCGGTCCTGAACTCACAGGTACATCCTTCCTGATTGCGCCGCGACCGACGCTACGCAGTCGAGGGCCGACCCTGCTGGGGCGGCCCTCGACTGGAAAGAAGTCCGGCGGTGTCCTACTCTCCCACACCCTCCCGAGTGCAGTACCATCGGCGCTGGAAGGCTTAGCTACCGGGTTCGGAATGTAACCGGGCGTTTCCCCTCCGCCATGACCGCCGTAACACTATCGA